>SKJA01000075.1 GCA_007116105.1 Candidatus Izemoplasma sp. | reverse complement strand
GAAGAACCCTATTTTGATGTTGCTTTAGCGCTTGAAAAAGTGCATACGTATTCCTTAGTTCATGACGATTTACCGGCCATGGACGACGATGATCTGCGACGCAATCAACCCACAGTGCATAAACAGTTCAACGAATGGCTTGCCATCTTAGCGGGTGATGCACTTCTAACGGATGCGTTTTATGACCTCACGCAATGTGTGGCACTTAGCGGGGAAAAACGCGCGCAGTTGATTGCGATTCTCGCGCTTAAAGCGGGGTCTAAAGGCATGGTGCTCGGTCAAACCTACGACATGGCTGGGGAACATCAAGAAGCCTCTTTCGAAACGCTAAAAACCATTCATCAGCATAAAACCGCGAACTTAATTGAAGCCTCTTTGATGATGGGCGCCGTGATTGCTGCCACAAAAGAACAAGCTCATTGGGAAACCATTGGACATCATCTAGGTATGATTTTTCAAATCCAAGATGATCTATTAGAACACACCTCAGATGAAGCCACCTTAGGCAAATCAAAAACCGATACGCGCAAACAAAAACAAACCTATGTCTCTGTTTTAGGACTAGAACCTGCCCAAGAAGCCTTGCGCGAGCACATCCTTAGCATTCATGAAACAGTGAAAAAACTTTCCGTTGACCCGACACCCTTTTTACAGCTGTTAGACGATATTTTAGCAAGGACGCATTAGGAGGTTCTCATGAAAGGACTTAAAGCACACGAAGCGTGGCGTGGAAAACTAAGAATTGCCTCTGTGCCCACCATCGAATCCATGGCAGATTTGACTTTAGCGTACACGCCCGGTGTGGCGGAAGCGTCTTTGGCGATTGTGAAGGACCCATCGCGAACGAACGCACTGACATGGCGAGGACGCTTAGTCGGCGTCATCAGTGATGGCAGTGCGGTCTTGGGGCTGGGCAACATTGGCCCTGACGCTGCGCTTCCAGTGATGGAAGGAAAATGTGTTTTGTTTAAACGTTTTGCAGATTTAGATGCAATTCCTTTGGTTTTAGACACGCAAGATCCAGAGGCGTTCATTCGGACCGTGGTGCACCTTGCGCCGTCTTTAGGCGCCATTAATTTAGAGGACATTAAAGCACCAGAGTGTGTCCACATCGAGCGTACTCTCAAAAAGTTGTTAAGCATTCCCGTCTTTCACGATGACCAACATGGCACCGCCATTGTCGTGTTAGCCGGTCTCATCAATGCGTTAACCGTGGTTCAAAAAGCACGCGAAGACGTCAAAGTCGTCCTCAGTGGTTTAGGCGCTGCAGGGTCTGCCATTACGAAGCTTTTGGCCGCTTCAGGGTTTAAGCATTTGGTCGGATTTGATGTCTTAGGAAAACTTCATCCCAACCGTGTCACGAATGCGCTTGAAGAAGAATTGGTGTCTTATCTAGAGCGTTCAAATCCAACACAATCGTTACAAGAAGCGCTCATCGACGCGGATGTGTTTATCGGCGTGTCGGCCGGGAACATCCTCAACGCCAAAGACATCCAAGCCATGAACGAAGGCGCAATCGTGTTCGCGCTCGCCAATCCGACCCCTGAGATTAGTTATCAAGAGGCACATGAGGCCGGAGCCGCTGTGGTGGCCACCGGACGCTCCGATGCGCCCAATCAAATCAACAATGTCTTAGCGTTCCCCGGACTGATCCGTGCGGCACTGATGCTTGAGCTGAGCCAGTTTGATGAGCAACATTATCTAAAGGCTGCCCACGCCATCGCCGCCTTAGTGGATAGGCCAACCCCCACCCACATTGTGCCCACCGTGTTTGATGAAAGACTCACCCAGGCACTGTATGAAGCATTAAAAAACACTTAAACCGTAAAACGATTTAAGTGTTGTGTCTAAGCGCTATGATTTCCCCCATTAACACACAGAATTTGATTGGAGATAAACCCCGATCGCACATCCGCAAAGAAGAGGGCGGCGTGTGCCATGTCTTCAGGCGTGCCAAGACGTCTGAGTGGCACGTTTTCAATGTAGGCTTTCTTTTGTTCTGGGGTGACGTAATCGGTCATGGGTGTTTCCACCAACCCAGGGGCGATGATGTTCACGGTGATGTTGAATGGACCTAACTCTTTGGCCAACGATTTGGTCAGTCCATGAAGGGCCGCTTTCGAGGCTGCATAATTGACGTTGTGTTCTCTCCCTGTGAGCGCAATGCCGCTAGAGATGTTAATGATACGCCCAAACTTGGCTTCTTTCATTGGTGGAACCGCAAACTTAATGAGGTTATAGACAGCTTTTAGATTGACGTTGAGCACCGCATCAAAGTCTTCTTCTGAAAGTAGGTCAATGGCCCCATCGCGTTTTAAACCCGCGTTGTTGATGAGCACATCCAGGCGCCCAAACGCGTTGAGAACATGTTCAATGGTTTCTTGCGCTTCTTTGTGTTTTTCAAGCTCTGCTTGGATGATTAACGCTTCTTGACCTTGCGCGAGCACAAATTCTTTTAACACTCGCGCACGCTCGATGTTTTGGTGTGTGTGAATCACCACATGGTAGCCCGCTTGGGCAAACGCTTTGACAAAGCCTTCGCCGAGACCACCGGTGGCGCCCGTAATTAAGACAACAGGTTGCTCCATATGCATCCCTCCTACGCGTATTGTAACAAGTATCCTAGGAGGACGCGAATAATATGACAAAAAGATGAAAGTAGGAATTGAGTATGAAATGGGTTTTTGTTTTTGGTATTTTAGGTACTTTGGCCATGAGTGGCGCGTTGATTCATGGCTTTACCGCAGGGTCTTTTTTTGAAGACGGTGGTGAACTGATGCGAAACCCTTGGGGCATCGTCTCCTTGGTGGATTTGTATGTTGGGTTTAGTTTGTTTTCTTTGTGGATTGTCTACCGCGAGCCGAAGCCTTTAGTCAGCGTGCTTTGGGTCATTGCGATGATGATTTTTGGGTTCTTCACCGCCAGTGTGTACATCACATACCACAGTTATCGTCATCTCGATAACGCCAAAGCGTTTGTCTTAGGGAAACATTACTAAACCACGCCGGCACGTCTTAACTGCAACGCGATAAATGCAAGCTTGTTTCGTTGAAATCCATCACAGTGTATGCTATGATGATAACAAGATAACGAAAGAGACCGAGATAAAGTCATCAACGATTTGTTGATTCCTTTATCTCGGTCTTTTTTAAAAAAAAAGAAAAAAAGGAGAAAAAGCGTGAAAAAAATTCTTAATGCACCACAAGATGTTGTTGAAGAAATGATGCAAGGAATGGCAGAAGCTCACAAAGACATCGTTCATCGTGTTGGCTCCACACGTGTTTTAGCGCGCAACTATGAAGGCGCAGGTAAAGTTGGTTTAATCAGTGGTGGTGGTTCAGGTCATGAACCAACCCATGCCGGATTTGTTGGTCAAGGGATGCTTTCTGCCGCGGTGTTTGGCGATGTGTTTACCTCCCCTACACCCGATCAAGTGTATGAAGCCGTTAAAGCGGCCGATAAAGGCGCTGGGGTCTTCATGGTCATCAAAAACTACACCGGTGATGTGCTCAATTTTGAAATGGCAAAAGACATGGCTGAAGCAGAAGGCATTGACGTTGATTTCTGCATTACGAAAGACGACATTGCGGTCGAAGACAGCCTTTATTCAGACGGACAACGTGGGGTTGCGGGCACCATCTTTGTGCATAAAATTCTCGGCTATCATGCTGAAAAAGGCGCTTCTTTAAAAGAACTTAAAGCGTTAAGTGAGAAACTTCTTCCCGAAATCAAAACCATTGGTTTGGCTTTAGCACCGGCGATTGTGCCTGAACAAGGCAAACCAGGCTTTGAGCTTGCAGACGATGAAATCGAGTTTGGCATTGGCATCCACGGTGAGCCTGGCTACCAACGCGTTAAATTGCAGCCTTCGCAAGCGATGGCAAAAGAAATATATGACAAACTCTCTAAAGCGCTTCAGCTTCAAGCGGGCGATGACGTCGTCGTGTTGGTCAACGGCATGGGCGGAACCCCGTTAATGGAACAATACGTCTTTGTCAACGACGTGCTTGAACTGCTTAAAAAAGATAACGTATCCGCAGCGAAAACCATGGTCGGCGATTACATGACCTCCATTGAAATGGCGGGGTTATCGCTGACACTTATGAAATTAAAAGATAAGGCATGGTTAGACGCTCTTAACGCCCCTGTTGATACCATTGCTTGGTAGGTGATTGGATGGATTTAACAACCGCACAGGCTTGGCTAAAACGCTTTTTCGCTTTGATCGAAGAGCATAAAGCTTACCTCAGTGAACTGGACAACCCCATCGGTGATGGCGACCATGGTCATAACATGGCCCGTGGTGCTAAAGCCGCAGAAGAAGCGCTCCAAGCGCAAACGCCAACGTCGCTAGAAGGGCTCTTTAAATCTGTGGGCATGAGTCTTTTATCAAAAGTGGGTGGCGCCTCAGGACCGCTTTACGGATCCGTCTTTTTAGCCTTTGCGAATGAAGTCAAAGGCCAAGAGGTCATCGAAAACCCACAACAACTCTTCGCCGCAGGACTTGACGCGATTGTTCGGCGCGGAAAAGCGTCCGTGGGTGAAAAAACGATGGTCGATGTCTGGAGCCCATTTGTTGAAAAACTGGCCGAAGGCGTGTCATTAGAAGACGTTGAAGCGATGGTTTTAGCAACGAAACCATTGAAAGCCACCAAAGGCCGTGCTGCTTACGTGGGGGCACGTTCCATTGGTCACATTGATCCGGGGTCGTACTCGTCAGGACTTTTCTTTAAAGCGTATCTTAAGGAGCTGGCTTAATGCAAGGCATCGTGATTGTGTCCCATGCGTATGGGATTGCTGAGGGGTTAAAATCTTTGTTGTTAGAAATTGTCAAAGATGTGCCCATCACCACTGCCGGTGGCTTAGACGAACACACCATTGGCACAAACTTACCCAGAGTCACGCAAGCGATTGAAGAAAACGAAGCCTCAACGCTCCATGTTTTTTATGATTTAGGCAGCGCCTTAATGAATGTTGAAATGGCCGCTGAACTTACTGAAAAAACACTCATCATTCATAAGTCAGCGCTCGTTGAAGGAGCCTTTATTGCGGCTGCGATGATGATGTCTAAGGCGTCTGCTGAAAGCATTACCGAAGAATTAAAACGTTTAAACGTCAAGTAAATCAAAAACGATGTTCAATCAAGAACATCGTTTTTTTTAGTGCTAAAGAAAGAAAAAACGGTATAATACACTGTAAAGGATGATGTATATGACAATACCAGTGTTTCTAGGCATCGCGGCTATCATGATGATCGCAGCCTTTGTCAAAGGCGTCAGTGGGTTTGGTTCGTCACTCATTGCAATACCGCTGATTGCGGCTTTTTTCTTGCTGCCTCAAGAAACCCGTGTGTTGGTCGTGACCATCAATCTTTGTTTGAATGTCTTCATGCTAGTCCAAGCGCGCTCGTTTAATAAAGAAGCTTTCAAGACGTTTTTGCCACTGATTGTTTCAGTGATTCTTGCGTCCCTCATCAGTGGTGTTTTCTTAGACCGCTTTGAAGAGCGGATGTTTACAGTGGTGTTGTCGGTTTTATTAATCTTCACAGCACTCAACAAACTCTTTAAGCTTTCCTGGGTCATTCGACACGCAAGCCGTTATTTCGTGCCTGTAGGGTTACTGGGTGGGGCTTTGAACACATTACTGGGTGCCGGCAGTGTGCCGGTGTTGATTTATTTAGGCAACAGTGATTTAAAAAAAGACGATTTTCGGGTGACCATTGTGCTGTTCTTGTTTATTCTTAACAGCAGCTCTTTGTTGTCTTTTGTGTTGAATGAGCAATACCCATTGCCTTTAGTGTGGCTGTCGTTGAGTTTGTTGCCGATGGTGTTGGTAGGCAATGCCTTAGGCATGAAGATGCAAGGGCGCATCAACGATCGATCGTTTGATGTCCTCATCAGTGTCTTTTTATTGGTGATGGGCTTTAATGGTCTGTTTGGCATCTTTTAATAGCCCGCAATTGTCCCCTCACAGCGCCGCTCTGTGGCTGCGTGAATGCGTTTAGTGAGAGGATTGACCCATAAGATTTGTCCTCGCCCAAAATAACCGATTTCTTCTTGGACACGAATGTGGTGTCCTTTTTTTATAAGATGGTCCTTTAAGTCTAAATCAAAATCTGGCTCAACCATCACGTCAGATGCCTTCATCCATTGCCACCTAGGTGCATCAAGCGCTTCTTGAAGGGTGCGCTGACGGTCGAAAATGTGGGCTAACACTTGTGTATGGCCCTGAGGCTGCATGAAACCGCCCATTAACCCAAAGGGTCCTATTGGTTGAGGCCCATTCATTAAAAAAGCTGGGATTAAAGTATGCAACGTTTTTTTCATGGGGGCAACGTGATTGATGTGGCCTGCTTCCAACGAAAAACCACAGGCTCGGTTGTTCAATGCAATGCCTGTGCCAGGCACCACCATGCCAGAGCCAAAACCGTAGTAATTGCTTTGAATGAGAGACACCATGTTGCCCTGTGCATCGACGGTGGCCAAATACACCGTCCCACCAGGCAGTGAAGCATCGTCTGAGCTTTGGCTTGCGTTCGTTTGAAGTGCTTGAGCATGTTGCTGCACGTGTTTAGGATCCAGTAAATCTTCAGGTGACACACGCATGTAGGCAGGGTCAGTGAGTGTCGCAAAGCCGTCAGAAAAGGCCCGCTTGGTGGCTTCAATCATCTGATGAACCCATTCAGCGTCCTGCCTGGGTGGAAAGAGTTGATCTAAAATGGCCAATGTTTCTAGGGCAATCACCCCTTGTGTGGGAGGAGGCATCTCCACCACATCATAACCACGAAAAGTGGTTTTCATGGGTTTCACCCACGAGACGCGATAGTCTTTAAGATCGTCCTCATCCAGTAATCCTCCGTGGGCTTTCACATACTGTGCCATGGTCGAAGCCAATGGCCCTTGGTAAAAGCATTGACTCCCCTCGTTCGCAAGTGTCTGTAAAGTATTCGCATGATCGTTGAGCACCACCGTTTGACCACAAGTTACCGGGGTCTTACCAAAGGTGTTAAAAAAACTTTGCATCGCGGCCTGATCTTCAAAGTCACCATAACGCTTTAAGGCTTTGTTCCAATAATGTTCGAGTGTCTTCGTGATGGTCATGCCTGCACGGGCTTTGTCGATGGCGGGAGCAAGGTTTTGTGCGAATGTTCGTCTTCCAAAGCGCTCAACAAGGGCTTCCCATCCTGCTGGAGTGCCAGGCACATTGATTCCAAGCGGACCAACCGTTGGGATGGTCGTAAGCCCCATCTTTTGGAGATACTCTAACGTCAAAGCCTTGGGTGAAGGACCCGAAGCATCGAGCGCATAAAGCGCGCCTTGCCACCACACCAACGCAAACAAATCACTGCCAATGCCATTGGAAGTGGGTTCACACACCGTCAAGGCTGCGGCTGTAGCAACCGCCGCATCGATGGCGTTGCCCCCCTGCTTTAAGACCTCTAAGCCAATGTGGGCTGCGTCTGGGACACTCGTCGCAACGGCGCCATGTTTAAAGGTTACATCGCGTGGACTGAACATTGAATCACCTCTGATTAAGTGTATCACACTTCTTAAAGTGCCCGCCTTTTTTTAGCGTTTTCACCTTCATCTTCGCTTAAATATGTTTAAATAGATTAACACCATTAGAAAAGAGGGACTGTATGAAATCTGTTCTCGCTTGGGTGAAAGCGTCTCGCTTACCTGCGCAAATGTTTATTTTTCCCAGTATATTATTAGGGCAAATGCTCTATTATAGTCAAAGTGGTACCTTCAGTAGCATGCGTTTTTTGGGGCTGTTTGTCTTTGGTCTTTTCATCCATTTTTTCATTGTCTATGCGAATGATTATGCGGATTATGAAACCGATCAACTGAATCAAACGTTCACCCCTTTTACCGGAGGTTCACGCGTCTTAATCGAGGGGGCTTTAACGCGCCAAGATTTGTTGAAAGGCACCAGAGTGATGTTGGTGTTGACCGTCTTAATCACCAGCTATTTTGCTTGGCTGATCGGTTCGATGATCCCGATTGTCTTGGGTGTTTTTGGCATCTTCTTGTTACACGCCTATAGTTTTGGCCCCATTAAACTCTCTTATCGAGGGTTTGGTGAAGTGCTTCAAATGCTCGGGGTTGGGGTCGTGTTACCCCTGCTTGGCTACACGGTGCAAGGCGGGGATATAAGCAATCTGTCGTGGGGGATAGTCTTGTTGCTTTTACCCTCACAATTGGCGATGGCATTTGGGACCTCACTGCCAGATCAACCCTCCGATGCTCTGTCCAACAAGCACACTTCAGCGGTTATTTTAGGGGTGCCGTTAGCCCGTAAGTTAATGTTGTTGTGGTTTGTGATCTCCTTGAGTTTGTTATGGCAAAACACCCAATTGCCTGGCTCAAGCATTGCCTTTAATGTGGTGCTTGCCCTGCTGTTTGTGTTGCTGCTGGTGCAAACAGTGCTCGTGTTTAATCCAAAGACACAACCAGGTAAACCTTTGATGTTGTGGTTAACGTTACTGAGCATCCTCACCAATACGACCTTTGTTTTAGGGGTTAGTTGGCTGTTGTGGATAGGATGATACAATGAGCTTTGACGTCGTGGATGTGTTTGAAAACTTTAAAGAAATGTACCACCATCGCCTGACGCCAGAAAGCTTGCTCGATGGTTGGTACCATGCGATGGGGCACGCGCCAAAACTCAGAGATTTGTGCATTCAAGATTACGAACAAGTTAACCTATCTTGGGAACGCATCGCGCTTGAAAAAGTGTTTCACCGGACGCATCAAGATTATGTGAAAATGACCAACATCCATGCCCGGCTAAAAGTGTTGATTCCCCACATGAAAACGAGATTGATGTCATTTTATCCCTCGCTTAACGCTGTCCGGTTTGTGTTGTACCATGGGCTTGGCAATGGCGCAGGATGGGCGATCACGTATCTTCATCAACCATCCATTTTGCTGGGCATTGATAAGATTGCCGCTCTGGATTGGTCCAGTGATGAAGAGCTGATGCGGTTGATTGCACATGAATACATGCATTTGGTGCACCAACATTACCGGGGTGAACTCTGGCATTTTCAAAGTGCTTACGAGGCTGCGATCATGCGCCTATACATCGAAGGTGTCGCAAGCTACTATGAAACCGAACTCGCGGCTTTACCGGAACGACTGACACGTTGGGAAGCCCAGTGCGAAGCCGTAGAGGCAGCACTGAAGGGTCACTATCTAGAGATTTTGAGACAAGCGGGTGTTGGACATGAACGGTTTTACGGCGATTGGCACGACATTGAGGGTCTGAGTGATGTGGGCTACTATTTAGGTAAACGCATGGTTGAGTCCGTTCTCGAGTCGTATACGTTTCAAGAGCTCATCGGTGCACCGTTTACGTTGGTTGAACGCTGGGTGAAAAACTATCTGTCCAGTCTTTAAAAAAAAAAGCGTTGGTTCTTGTCTTTTCAAAAGACATGTGATACCGTTTAAGCAAGGTGATATGTATGAAACAACTCTTATGTAACGTTTATTACTACGGTTTCTAACATGAAGGATTGCTAAGGCAAGCCTTTTTGAGCATGAAGGAAGCCACGAACCCTATTCCCTTTAAACCGGTGGTCTTTCCACCGGTTTTTTTATTTGAGAGGAGCCACAACAATGATCATTAAAATTAAAAGAGATGCCAGTTTAGAAGCGGTGCAACGTGTTCTAGATTTCATTAAGCAAGAGGGCTTTGACCTCAAAGACGTCTCGAGCGATCGAGTTAAAATCTTTGGTGTCATCGGCGATACATCTAAACTCGAGGCACGCGATTTCTATGCCTTTGAAGCCGTCGCCGAAGTCATTCGTATCCAATCCCCTTACAAAAAAGCTTCCCGTGAGTTTCAAAGCAACGACACCCTCATTGATTTGGGCGATGGCGTGGTGATTGGAGGCGATCAGCACGTGCTGATGATCGGCCCGTGCTCCGTTGAAAACGAGGCCCAAATGATGCAGGTGGGGGCGTTTTTACAACGTCACAACTTGAAAATATTACGCGGGGGTGCCTTTAAACCACGCACCTCCCCTTATGCGTTTCAAGGCATGGGAGAAGAGGGCTTAAAGTTGATGCGCCGTGTGGCTGATCGTTACGGTCTGAAAGTCATCAGTGAAGTGCCCAGCGTCTCCGCGATTGCGCTGTTTGAGAAGTACGTTGACATCATTCAAGTCGGCGCTCGAAACATGCAGAACTTTCATCTTCTCAAAGCGCTTGGACAATCGCGTAAACCAATCTTTTTAAAACGAGGACTTAGCGCCACCATTGAAGAGTGGTTGATGAGCGCAGAGTACATCATGCACGGTGGGAATGACCAAGTCATTTTATGCGAACGCGGCATTCGGACGTTTGAAACCTACACCCGCAACACACTCGACATTTCGGCGGTGTTGGCCGTGAGGGAACTGTCGCATTTGCCTGTCATTGTGGATCCTTCCCATGCCTCAGGGCGGTATAAAATGATCGATCCCCTAGCTCAAGCCGCTTTAGCGGTGGGCGCGCATGGCCAAATGATTGAAATTCATCCTGAACCTGAAAAGGCACTGAGTGATGGTGCTCAGTCTTTAACCCTTGAACGCTTTGAACGGTTGCTCGAGCATCTAAAACCCTTAGCGGATGTCTTAGGGAAGCGTTTGACATGACCATCTTTATTGTCGGTCTTGGCCTCATTGGAAGTTCTTATGCAGCACGCTTTAAAGCCAAAGGACATCGTGTGTATGGCTACGACAAAGATGAAAACACGCGCGCTAAAGCGATTGAGCTAAAGCTGATCGAAAGCGGTGAACTCCGTCATTTGACAGGCGCCGATGTGCTCATCTTCGCGACCTATCCAGACGCCATGCGCGCCTTCTTAGAACATCACCAACACCAGTTATCCCCACACACTCTTTTGACTGATGTGGTGGGCGTTAAAGTGCCTTTAATGACCTCGTTGTTGGATGTCATCCCACAGCCAGAGCGATATCTCTCACATCATCCCATGGCAGGCAAAGCGGCTTCAGGGATTGAGCATGTTGATGCAGGGTTGTTTGAAGGTGCGACCTGTGTGCTGATCGATGAACCCTTTCAAGAGAACGCATTAAAAGGCGTCTTAAGAACACTGTTAGAAGATTTAGGGTTTGCGCGTTTTGTCTCCCTTAGTG
>SKJA01000150.1 GCA_007116105.1 Candidatus Izemoplasma sp. | reverse complement strand
TCGCCAAGCCGGTGAAGCGCTAAGCATCCTCTTGATACTCGACAACGGATCGGTCGCCACTGGCGACTGTGCTGCCGTACAATATAGCGGTGCGAGTGGCCGTGATCCGCTCTTTTTGGCCGCCACCTATGAGACGCTTTTTCACACCCACATCAAAGACCAACTGATTGGCCTTGACGTGGACGATTTTTTAACGCATGTTCGCTATTTTGATCAACTCACGATTGAGGGAAAACGACTCCATACAGCGCTTCGTTATGGTATCTCTCAAGCGTTGCTGGAAGCCTGTGCCATCAGTCATAAACTGCCTGTCGCGGCGATGGTCAGACGTCTTTACGATTTAGACGAAACCACCTATCACGCAATTCCTATCTTTGCTCAAAGCGGCGATGAGCGGATGCTCAACGTCGATAAAATGATCATCAAAGAAGCCGATGTTTTGCCGCATGCTTTGATCAACAACATCGACACCAAACTCGGTCGTCAAGGCGAGTTGTTATTAGCCTATGTCACGTGGCTAAAAGACCGTATTTTAAGCAAACGCCTAAGCGACACCTATGCACCGATTTTACACATCGATGTCTACGGCACCATCGGCATCATTTTTGATGAAGACACCGAACGGATGACGGCCTATTTAAAAACGCTCGCCGACGCAGCCTCACCGTTGCAGTTGCGCATTGAAGGCCCGGTGGATTGTGGCAATCAAGCAGGCACCATCCAGGCGCTCAAAGCGCTGAAACAATCGCTTGATGCGCAGCACATCCCGATTGAAATCGTCGCCGATGAATGGTGCAACACGTTTGAAGACGTTGTGGCCTTCATTCAAGAAGACTGTGCTCATATGATTCAAGTGAAAACACCGGATTTAGGCAGTGTTCATAACACCATCGAAGCGTTGCTTTACTGTCAAGCCCATGGGGTAGGGGCTTACAGTGGTGGCACCTGCAATGAGACCAATCTTTCAGCCCAAATCACCACCTCCATCGCCATTGCGACCAACGCCAAACAAGTGCTCGCCAAACCGGGGATGGGGACGGATGAAGGGATTATGATTGTTAAAAATCACATGGCGCGTGAATTGGCGCTCTTAAGGAGGCTCACACGATGATTGTCAGTGGTTCCCTTGAATCGAACGATTGTTTGATCACCCTCACCCCTGCGCAAACGTTTGGGGTACGCTTAGAAAGCGTCGTCTATGCGGCTTATGGCAAACACATTGAACATCTCATTGAAGCCGAATGTCACAAACACCACCTCACCACCCTTGCGGTGCATTGTCAAGACCAAGGGGCGTTGGATGTGACCATCCGCGCACGCTTGCACGAAGCGTTCGCCAAATACAAAGAGGCCCATCCGCATGCGTAGTGCTTTGTTCATCAGTGCCAATACCCCCAGCATGTTACAAACGGCCCATGCCTATGACACCGACGCCTTCTTTTACGACCTTGAAGACAGTGTGGCTGTCCACGACAAGCGGAGTGCCCGTTTTTTACTGGCCGAACATCTAAGACATCACCCACCGGCTGCGCCGGTGTTTATTCGTATTAATGGGGTTGAAGATGAAGCATTTGCGAGTGATGTTGCTTTACTGAAAGAACTAAAACATACGCACGTGCTCTTACCCAAAACCACCTTAGCCCATCTTGAAACGCTGGTGAAGGAGCTCCCAACCGTGGTGGTGATGGCCTTACTCGAGACCCCAGACGTCTTTTTTGACTGTCTATCGATTGCCAAACACCCCAACGTCATGGGCTTAATGCTCGGCGGGGAAGACTTAGCACTGGCCTTAAACTGTCCTAAACCAACCCATCCTGAGGCGCTCTTGTTTGCGCGCTCACAGCTGCTTTATGCAGCCAAAGCTTACGATAAAGTGGCCTTGGATACGCCTTACACCCATTTTCAAGACGTGCGTGGCTTACACGAACACATGGACGTGGCGTGGCGGATGGGGTTTGATGGAAAAGTTGCGATTCATCCGTCCCAGTTGCCCTACATTCAAGCGCGTTTTTCACCCACCAAAGAGGCTCTTGAAGAAGCCCAGGCGATTGTTCAAATGCATGAACAAACACACTCCACACGGTTCAGTTATCAAGGAAAAATGGTCGATCAGCCGATCATTAAGAAAGCCTATAAACTGTTGGCTCAAAAGGAGCGTCGCTAATGCAGATTTATCAAGGCTACGACGCCTATTTTAAAGCGCATCCACCGCGTTCACATCAAACACTCAGCTTTCACCATCATCTGCGTAATGGTGACGATGTGCTGTGTGATGTGATGGCTTATTATCAGAACTGTGATCGGTTAACTTTGATGCCATCGTCCCTGTTTCCTGTGCACGCCCCAGGGTTGACAAGGCTGATTGAAGAGGGTCGAATTGACGCTCTTTATACCAATTACCTCTCCGGACCACTCGCGCATACGTTGCGTCAACACCCCCTGAAAGGTCAGCTTCATCTAGACACCCACGGGGGCCGAGCGCATCGTTTAATGAACCACATCACACCTCTAGATGTGGCCTATTTAGCCGTTCCAGCGGTCGATCATCACGGGCGTCTAAGTGGTCTTGAAGGCCCTTCAGCGTGTGGTTCCTTAGGTTACGCAACGGCCGATGCGAACGTGGCCAAACGCGTGGTGGTCATCACCGATCATTATGTCGAAGCGCTCGCAGGGAAACACTTTACGTTTCCCCGCATCGACGCCATCATCGTGACCCCGCGTTTAGGTCAACGTCAAGGCATTGAATCGGGGACCACCAAAATGCGACTGCACCCGCTTCATGACGTCATTGCACGTAAGACCATGCACGCCCTCGATACGATGGGTTTACTTAAAGATACGCTTTCCTTTCAAACAGGAGCCGGTTCGATTTCCTTAAGAATCACCGCCTTACTGAAAGACTATTTAGCGCAACACCACTATACCGCACGCTTTGCGAGTGGGGGCATCACGGCCTTGCACACGCAGATGCTTCAAGAAGGCCTCGTCAAAAAACTCTACGATGT
>SKJA01000144.1 GCA_007116105.1 Candidatus Izemoplasma sp. | reverse complement strand
GCTCCCAAGAGATAACTGAGCGCTAAGGCTAAGGGCTCTGGGGTTAACACCCACAACCCTAAAGCATATAGGATGGCGCCAATCCCAATGGCCACAGGCCAAAAATAGGCAAAGGTTTTAAGGTAAGTCTTTTCGATCATCGTGTTTTGCTCCTAAACGTAACATCCTCACAATAAAATTGCGAATGGCCACCAACGGAATGCCGACCATAAACACAATGGTGAAGACTAAGTTGAACTCAAACCAGGCATCCAACCATTGGCCAATAAGAAACCCGAGCACTAAGCCGACCAGCATTTCAAAAATGAAATTACTTGCGACCGCTAAGAGTTTGAGTAAAAAACGCTTATCCATTATTTCGTGCCGTATAAACGGTCCCCAGCATCGCCAAGACCTGGCACAATGTAGCTGTGTTCGTTAAGACCTTGATCAAGCGCTGCCAAATAAATCGCAATGTCTGGTCTAAACGAGTGAAGTTTTGCCACACCCTCAGGACAGCCCACCATCCCAACAAAACGGATGTCTTTGGCGCCGTGTTTTTCAAGTGCCTTGATCGCAGCAACCACACTACCCCCAGTCGCAAGCATGGGGTCGAGCAACAAGACGGTCGCATCGCGAATGGTCGGGGGTACTTTTAAGTAGTATTCGTGAGGTTCAAGGGTCACTTCATCTCGGTAAAGACCGATGTGTCCGACTTTGGCGGTTGGAATCAAATTCTGAATTCCTGCCACCATCCCTAAGCCTGCTCTTAAGATGGGCACAATGACCACTTCTTTGGCAAGCACTTTTCCTTGTGTCAGGGCAATAGGGGTGTGCACATCGACCACTTTCGTCGGTAAATCACGAGTCACTTCATACGCCATCAAAGCGGCCAGTTCATCGACCGTTTCGCGAAATAACTTCGTTTCCGTGTCTTTATTACGGATGAGTGAGAGCTTATGGTGAATGAGTGGATGGTCTAAAATATGAATGTTTGACATACCTTACTCCTTCGCTTCTAGTTTTTCAATACGACGTTGATGACGAGGGTCTTGTGAAAATTCGGTGTTCACCCAAAGATGAACAATGTCGAGCGCTAACGCATGATCGACAATCCGTCCCCCTAACGCCAAAACGTTGGTATCGTTGTGCTCACGGGTGAGTTTGGCGGTCTCTTTATCGTGCACTAAGGCCGCGCGAATGCCTTCCATTTTATTGGCTTGAATGCTCATACCAATCCCGGTACCACAAATTAAAATGCCACGTTCAGCATGGTTTTGTTGGATCGATTTAGCAACATCAACCGCGACATCGTTATAATCCACGCTGTCTAGCGAATGTGTCCCATGATCGTCGACATCAAACCCTTGTTCTTTTAAGAACGTGACGATTTTTTGCTTTAACGGAAAGCCCGCATGATCTGAACCGACTGAAATTTTCATAACACGCCTCTTTCTTATATATATTCAACGAACCCATTATACCAAAAGGTCAAGATAAAAAAAACTCAAATAAACGCCTTTTTACGAAGTGTTATTCTTCGTTTTCGTCAAAGCGCGTTAAGCCTGGCTTTAAAACGTCTCTTACCGGCGCAAAAGAGCGTCGATGAAAGTCGGTAGCACCATGTTCTTTCAACGCCTTTATATGCGCTTTCGTTGGATATCCTTTATGTTTTTCAAACCCGTAAAGCGGGTAGGTTTGTGCAAGTTCCTCCATCCATTGATCACGCGTGACTTTGGCGAGAATGGAGGCGGCGCCAATGGCAAGTGATTTTTGATCGCCTTTGATGATGGCCTCATGAGGGGTGTCAACGGCTAAAGGCATCGCATCGGTGAGGGTGAAGTCAGGTTTCAACGTGTCTACAAGCCGCTGCATCGACGCTTTCGTGGCTTGATAGATGTTGAGCTCGTCGATGGTCTTCACATCCACCACCTCGATGTGGTAAGCTAGGGCCTCTTGTTTGATGACTTCAGCTAAGTGTGCTCGTTTTTTAGCGCTGATTTTTTTTGAATCACCCACACCTTCAAGCACTTGAAAAGGATGTAAAATCACCGCTGCGACCACCAAAGGACCGGCCAATGGGCCCCGTCCTGCTTCATCGATGCCACACAAACGCATGAAGCCCTTTTCCCAATAGGTGGTGTCGATCATGGCAGGGTATCCAACATCACGGGACCAAACTTGTCGTTGCGAAACTCGTGTAAAATCCGTTGCATCACACGATCATAATCCACATCGCCACCCTTTTGCAGGGCACCAATGCGTTGGCCAATTAAGTCCAATAAAGCGACATTGTCGACGGGAACTTTCTCGATTTGATACCGCTCTTTTAACACATTGGGACGTGCGTGCCGTAGATAGTCTAATGCGAAAAAGACCATTCGGTCTAGCGACACTAGAGTGTCTTTAATGGTACCCACCAAGGCTAAGCGCAGGGCCACATCTTGATCTTCAAACTTCGGCCAAAGCATGCCTGGCGTGTCTAGCAACAACAAATCTTCATGCATCGAAATCCATTGAAGTTGTCGGGTGACACCTGGTTTATCCCCGGTCGCCAGCGTCTTTTTGTGAATCAAACGGTTGATTAAGGTGCTTTTCCCAGTGTTGGGAATGCCTAAAATCATCGCTCGAATCGGTCTTGGTTTTAAGCCTTTCTTGGCGTCACGATCGCGCTTTTCTTTAAGCATGTTGAGTGCGTAAGGCACCAACTTAGAGAGGTTTTTCCCTGTGGTTGCGCTGATGGGTAAGACATGTTCTTCTTTTTGCGTGAAGGTGTGCATCACGCGGTTGAGATCGTCTGCGGATACTTTATCACTTTTGTTTAAAAGATACAGCGTGGGTTTTTGTTGAAGCATTCCCCGAAACATCGGGTTCATGGACGAAAAAGGCACCCTCGCATCCAATAAAACAAACGCGATGTCAACCTTTTTTAAGTCGCTTTGAATCTGGCGTTTTGCTTTCGCCATATGACCGGGATACCATTGAATGTCTATCATGATTGAACCCTCCCAAACCGACTTAAAGGACG
>SKJA01000079.1 GCA_007116105.1 Candidatus Izemoplasma sp. | reverse complement strand
GCTTTACGGTAACCTTCAGGGTGCGCCATGCCAAAGTTGCAACGAATATTTTCATCGGTTGTCTGTCCCTTTTTATGTGCAATTATAGTGACTGGACGTCCGTTGAAGCTTGCAATACCTCCGAGAATGGCTTGATCGTCTTCGTAGTGCCTGTCCCCATGAAACTCCATAAAATCTTGAAACAACGCATCAATGATTTCTTTGGCGTGTGGCCGTTTAGGATGTCTTGCTAGTAAGACTCGATCCCACGGGGTAAGCTCACGCATGCTTTCTTGAATGTATTGTTGAATCGTTTGCTTAATGGTCGCGATGGCTTTTTCATCGTCAAGACGATGCAACTGCTCAATCAATTGCTCGAGCTTTTTTTCTTTTGCTAAAATGTCCATTAGACGTCTCCTTTCATGTGAAGACGAAGGAGTCTAGCCAAAGTGTCACGCATGTGTTTGCGATGCACAACCGCATCGATCAATCCCTGCTTTAAGATAAACTCTGCTCGCTGAAAGCCTTTTGGAAGCGTTTCTTTGATGGTTTGCTCGATGACCCTTGGTCCAGCAAAACCCACCAGGGCATTCGGTTCGGCTAAGATGATGTCACCCAACATCGCAAACGAGGCGGTGACGCCTCCTGTGGTGGGATCGGTGAGCACACTGATAAACAACAACCCTTTGTCGTCAAGCTTTTTAAGGGCAGCGGACGTTTTCGCCATTTGCATTAAGGAATAAATGCCCTCTTGCATCCGGGCACCACCTGAAGCCGCAAAAAGAATCAGCGGAATGTTCTTTAGCATCGCATATTCGATGCTCTTCGTGACTTTTTCTCCAACCACGCTGCCCATGCTTCCCATCATAAAGTGGCTGTCCATGACACCCACCACACATGGGTCGCCCTCAATCGTAGCGTACCCATAGACATACGCTTCATCCAATTGGCTTAAGGCTTTGGCTTTGTGGATCTTTTCTTCGTACCCTTCTTGAAAGAGTGGGTTTAAGGTAATATAGCCCCGACCTTTTTCGATAAAACTATGGGCATCCACCAGTGTCTCGATGCGATCATACGCTTTCAACCTTAAGTGGTGGTCACACTCTGAACACACATACGCGGCTTGATAGAGTTTTTTGACGTTGAGCGATGCTTTACAGTTCGGGCAGGCCATGTAAAGGTCACTTGGAATGTCTTTCAGTGCGGTTTTCGCTTTGGGTTTTACTTGAGCTAGGCGGTCTTTTAGTACTTGTTTACGTTCGCGGTAAACGCGAGATAGAATGTCATGTGCCATCGCTTAACAACCCCTCTTTATAGCGTTGCATAAAGGTGGTATCAAAACGACCTTCCATGAACGCACGGTGTTTAAGGACGCTTTGCATGAAGCTTTGGTTATGGTTCATGCCTTCTAGAATCAGTTCGTTTAGAGCCGCTTGCATCTTTTTGATCGCGGCTTCGCGTGTGGGTCCGTGGACAATGAGTTTGCCCATCATCGAGTCATAAAACGGCGGAATGGTATAGCCTTGGTACAGCGCTGAATCAAAGCGAATGCCTAAGCCTTGCGGTAGATGAATAAACGACAAAGTCCCAGGCGAAGGTAAAAAGTTTTTGGAAGGGTCTTCAGCATTTAAGCGGACTTCAATCGCATGACCGCGATACTGAATGTCTTCTTGTTTGAGGGTTAAAGGCAACCCCGAAGCAATGTTGATTTGCCATTGAATCAAGTCAATGCCAGTGATCATTTCGGTCACAGGATGTTCCACTTGAATCCGGGTGTTCATTTCAATGAAGTAAAACGCGTTGTCTTGAACCAAAAACTCAACCGTACCCGCATTCTCGTATTGGACAGCTTGAGCTGCTTTAAGCGCCGCTTCTCGGATGCTGGATTGAAGCTTCGTTTCGAGCGTAGCTGGCGCTTCTTCTAAGAGTTTTTGATGATTCCGTTGAATGGAACAATCACGGTCACCAAGGTGAATGACATGACCGTATTTATCACCCAACACCTGAACTTCAATGTGTTGCGGGTTTGACAGATACTTCTCCATGTAAACACCATCATGAGAAAAAGCCGCTTTCGCTTCGTTGCGCGCAGCTAAATAGGCACTTTCTAATTGATCCGCATTTTGAACAATGCGCATCCCTTTACCGCCTCCGCCTGCGGAGGCTTTAATTAAGAGTGGGAATCCCATCGACTGCGCTAAGTTTTTCGCCTCTTCCAGGGTGACTTCGTGAGCACTGCCTGGCACCAGCGGAACACCCGCGTCTTTCATGGTCTGTTTAGCTTTTGCTTTATCGCCCATGATCGCAATCGTTTTGGCGTTGGGTCCAATAAACTTTATCCCTACTTCTTCGCAGAGTTTTGCGAACTCTGCATCCTCACTTAAAAAACCAAACCCTGGATGAATCGCATCGGCGCCAGTGTATAGCGCTGCTGAGAGGATGGCTTGGGCGTTGAGATAGGATAGCTTTGACGGGGCTGGACCAATGCACACAGCCTCATCCGCAAGTTCTTTATGAAGTGCTGTTTCGTCGGCTGTCGAGTAGACAGCAACGGTGAGAATACCCATCTGTTGTGCCGCACGAATGATGCGAACCGCAATTTCACCACGGTTCGCCACCAAGATTTTATGAAACATTACTCAATCACCATGAGCGGTTGATCAAACATGACCATATCCCCGTTTTTAACCAGGATTTCTTTGACCACACCGTCACTTGGAGCACTGATTTCATTCATCACTTTCATGGCTTCAACAATGCAGATGGTTTGACCTTTTTTCACCGTCGCGCCAACACTCACAAATGCCGCTTGATCGGGTCCGGGTGCTTCATAATAGATTCCCACAAGCGGTGCTTTAACCGCGTTCAACGTGACTTTCTCTGGCGCTTTCGCAGGGGGGCTTTCCACCGGCTGCGCCGGAGCACTTTGGACAAGCGACACAGGCTGCATCGTCGCAGGGGGCGTTTTGGTCAGTTCGAGCGTGAACTCTTCATTCTGAAACTTGAAGGTTTGAAGTTCGCTGCCTTCAAACATTGTCATGAGTGTTTTTATTGTTTTCGTATTCATTAGCTAAACATCCTTACGCTGTTTTGGCTTCAAGATAAGATAAGATGTCTTGCACCGTTTTTAGTTTTTCAACATCGCTGTCATCGACGGTGATGTCAAAAGAATCTTCGAGCGCCATCACCAGTTCCACAATGTCCAAAGAATCCGCATCTAAATCGTTGAGTATATCGGTCGCTAACGTCACATCCGCAACGTTAACACTAAGTTCTTCAGAAATAATTTTTTGTAATTTTTCAAACACAAATTACACCTCCTTTGACGCATTATAAAAAACATTCAAAAGAATGTCAATCCTTTTGAATGTCAAAGTAATTTTCAGGGTATGAAAAGCGTTACATTTTACTTAATTTGAACCGCTTTATGACGCGCTTATCGTTTAAATTTTGTCAATTAGTTCGTAAACTAACCTACTTGGATGAACCGAGGTTTTTTCGATGAATAAGAGCCCATCTTCGCGCACGGTCCAATGGGATACTTCGCTGTCTTGATACCGTAGACGATAGCGGCTAAAGTCAATGTGGTTGGTGTACCAAATGAGTCTTTGCGAAGGGTCTTGTTGCGTCGCATCTTCGATCGCCTTTAAAAGCTGCGTTAAAACCTTCTCTAATGAGAACTCTTTCCCGGTGAGAAGACGCATCGAAGTCGCATTTAAATGGTTTGAAAACGTGTCTTGATTCACGTTCACCCCTACCCCAACATACGCAGTGAGCGTTGATTCTTGACGTGTTTCAACAAGGATGCCTGCGATTTTTTGATGGTCTACATAGACATCGTTCGGTGGTTTGATGTGCGCAACGATGCCGTGGACCTTTAAGGTTTCAATCAAGCCCATGAGCACCACTTCCCAAAGCTGTGGGCTTGACTCATAGGTGGTGTTTTGCTTAAAAGAAAAGAGTAGATTGGCATTAGGTTGGCTCTCCCAAGGTGCCCCTTGACGACCATACCCAGCCGTTTGATGCTTTGCCGCAATGACGTTGAAAAGTGGTATCTCAAGGTGTTCTTTGAGATACGTTTGGGTTGAAGATAAGGTGTCAAACCATTGAATGTTCTTAAACATACGTGACTCCTTAAGAAAAAAACGCCTTGCGGCGTTTCTTTATTTTTTAAACGATTGCGCAATAAACCAAAGTTGTTTATCGTACTCTGCAACCATGTCTTCCATGACGGCTACCGTCACAAAGTCACCTTCATCATCCGCTAAATGGCGAATTTCGGTGGCCAATGCTTTAAGTTTAGTGTACTCTTCTTTAACGACACTAAACGCTTCTGCGATGCTGTAATCTTTGTTGTCGAGCTCAGAGACTTTTGTTGCCTCCAAATAAGCTTTCATGGATGCTAATGGGTACTCCCCTAACATCTTTAAACGTTCTGCAACTTCATCAAACTGTTCAAATAGGGCGTCGTATTGTTCTTCCAAGTACACATGTACAGGCACGAAGCGCTCGCCGACAACGTTCCAATGTAAGTTATGGAACTTCACGTTTAAGACGGCTAAGTCTGCCACGTATTGATTCATAAGACTGATCTTTTTATTCATGTGGTACTCCTTTCCATTTGATATCTTTATAATATTGTAATGATTTCAATTTGTCAAGAGGATTACTGTTATCTTTTGCTGGCTTGAGACTCCCGAATGCTCTTTTTGAGCTCTTGTTCTGCTTTTAAGAAGTCGATGTTACGCTGACGATTGAGTTCTAACCGCTCGGCTCTTACTTCTTCTAAATGCTCCATCGCAGAGTCTTTGTTTAACCCTACTTGGGCTTCCTGAGCAATGATGGTTAGCACACCATCGCGGTACTCAAGCGAACCGTTCACAATGACTGTATAAAGAACATTGCTTTGTTGAACCAGCTTTAAATAACCCACATCGATCGTTGAAATGAGGGGTGCGTGGTCTTTTAAGACTGCGAAGTCACCGTTGTTTTTGCTGCTGACGATGACATAATCAATGGTTTCTTGGTAGAGCATGCCTTGAGGCGTGACAACGGTACATTCCATTAGGTCACCTACTTCATGCTTTCTGCTTTTTTAACCACATCGTCGATGCTGCCTACGAGACGGAACGCATCTTCAGGTAGATCATCGTATTCGCCTGCTAAGATGCCTTTGAACCCACGAATGGTTTCTTCGATGGGGACATACGAACCTTTTTGACCGGTGAACTGTTCCGCAACATGGAAGTTTTGGGATAAGAATAACCGTACACGACGGGCGCGATGAACGAGTTGTTTGTCTTCTTCTGAAAGCTCATCCATCCCTAAAATCGCAATGATGTCTAGAAGTTCGTTATAACGTTGGATGGTCCGTTGAACCTCACGTGCAATGTGATAGTGTTCTTCGCCTACCACGTCAGGTTCGAGGGCACGGGAAGTTGATTCAAGTGGATCAACTGCTGGGTAGATGCCTTCTTCTGAAATTTTACGGGAGAGGTTGGTGGTCGCATCTAAGTGGGCAAACGTCGTGGCTGGTGCAGGATCGGTGTAGTCATCCGCTGGGACATAAACCGCTTGGATGGAGGTAATCGACCCTTCTTTTGTCGATGTGATGCGTTCTTGTAGCTTACCCATTTCTGTGGCTAGGGTCGGCTGATAGCCTACGGCTGAGGGCATCCGACCGAGCAATGCTGAAACCTCGGAACCGGCTTGCGTAAAACGGAAAATGTTGTCGATGAAAAATAACACATCTTGTTTTGCTTCGTCTCTAAAATGCTCAGCCATCGTCAAGCCTGTAAGGCCGACACGCATTCTCGCGCCTGGGGGTTCGTTCATCTGACCAAACACCATGGCGGTTTTAGCGATGACGCCAGATTCTGTCATTTCATGGTATAAGTCGTTCCCTTCACGGGTCCGTTCACCAACACCGGCAAAGACGGAAATTCCTCCGTGTTCTTGGGCGATGTTATGGATCAATTCTTGGATCAGTACGGTTTTACCTACACCCGCACCACCAAACAATCCGATTTTACCGCCTTTAACATAAGGCGCTAATAAATCAACCACTTTAATGCCTGTCTCTAGAATCTCTGTTTCACTACTTAAAGATTCGAGTTTAGGCGCAGGGCGATGAATCGGCATTCTTTTGACGTCTTTGGGTAACGCTGTTTTTTCATCAATCGCATCACCTAACACGTTAAAAATACGTCCTAAGGTGACTTCTCCTACTGGCACACTGATGGGTTTTCCTGTATCCACCACAGGCATCCCACGTTTGACACCATCGGTTGAATCCATCGCAATGGTTCTTACGATGTTGTTCCCTAGATGCAGTGACACTTCCAGTGTGAGGTGGATGTCTACCACGCGATCTTGATCGTCTTGGTTACTCAGTATAAGCGCAAAGTTAATCTCAGGTAAAACCTCGTCAAATGCCACGTCTACGACGGGGCCCATGACTTGTACGACGCGTCCTTTATTCATGGTATCCTCCTTAATTCACCGCGTTAGCGCCGCCAATGATGTCTGTGAGTTCAATCGTGATGGCGTCTTGGCGGGCACGGTTATATTGCAATTTGAGCGTCCGAATCAGTTCTTTCGCGTTATCGGTTGCGTTTTTCATCGCCGTCATACGAGCGGCGTATTCACTGGCTTTGGCCTCTAAGATCATGCCGTAAAGGACGTTGACGACGTACATTGGCATTAAATCATTTAAGACTACTTCAGCACCGGGTTCAAAGACATAAAGTGACGTGATGCCCTCTTCCTTCTTTGTTTCGATGTCTGGATTGAGTGCCATAGGCACAAGGGTTTGGTGCTCCACTTTTTGATTCATGGTGTTGATGAAGCGGTTATAAAACACCACGATTTTATCATAATCCCCTTTAAGATAGCCTTTGATGAAGGTATCTGAAAGGGATTGAAAATCTAAAAACTGAACATCGTCACGGACTTGAATGACAGAAGGGTTCAACAAGGCGTACTGTTTCCGTTTCGCGTAGTTGAATGCCTTAAAGCCAATCGCAGCGACGACAAACTCATCTTGACTTTGATGATGTTGCTTAACGTAATGATCAAACGCTTTAAACAAACTCGCATTATAAGGTCCTGCTAGACCGCGGTCTGAGGAGATGACGATGTAGACCGTCTTATGAATCGCTCTCGCTTCTAACATCGGATGCGACAGTGCATTATCACTCGCTAAAACATGCGACAAGGTGGCCGACAGGCGCTTTGTGAGTGGTCTAAATGCCACAATGTTACGTTCGGCTTTTTTAAGTTTCGACGCACTCACCATGTGCATCGCTTTGGTGATTTGTGATGTTTTTCCGGTTGCGTTAATGCGTTGTTTTATTTCCCGCATCGAGCCCATGGTATCCCTCCTTACGCAAAGGATTTTTTCGCGCTTTCAATCACTTGATTTAAGTCTTTTGTTTCCGGTAATCCTTTGGTTTTACGAATGGTGTCTAAACACGCTTGACCGACACTGTCTGAGGTGAAGGTTTGGTGTAAGTGTTCTTCAAAACGCTTGATGTCTTCTAACTTGATGTTATCCAACTGGCCCGTGGTTAGGGCGTAAATGGAGAGCACTTGATATTCAACATCCATGACGTCATGTAGTCCTTGTTTCAAGATTTCGACGGTCCGTTTCCCACGTTCAAGTTTCCGTTTTGTGTTGTCGTCCAAATCTGAGCCAAACTGTGTGAAGGCTTCAAGTTCACGGAAACTAGCAAGGTCTAAGCGCAGTGTTCCTGAGACTTTCTTAATGGCTTTAATTTGGGCTGACCCACCCACACGAGACACCGATAGCCCTGCATTGATCGCAGGTCTTACGCCCGTATAAAAGAGGTCACTTTGTAAGAAGATTTGACCGTCCGTGATGGAAATGACGTTGGTTGGAATGTACGCAGAGATATCCCCTGCTTGGGTTTCAATGATTGGCAACGCCGTAATCGAGCCCCCGCCTAAAGCATCGTTGAGTTTTGCGGCACGCTCTAATAAACGAGAATGCAAGAAAAAGACATCCCCTGGGTATGCTTCACGTCCTGGTGGCCGTCTTAACAATAAAGAAAGCTCGCGATACGCGGTCGCGTGTTTCGATAAATCATCGTAAACAATCAAGACGTGTTTGCCTTGATGCATGAACTCCTCTGCAATCGAGACCCCTGCATAAGGCGCTAAATATAAAAGCGGTGAAGGTTCAGACGCTGAGGCTGAGACAATGATGGTGTAGTCCATGGCCCCATACTTTTTAAACGATTCATAAAGCGCTGCGACGGTTGATTCTTTTTGGCCAATCGCAACATAAATACAAATCACGTCTTTGCCTTTTTGGTTCAAAATGGTATCGACCGCAATGGAGGTTTTCCCCGTTTTGCGGTCGCCGATGATCAACTCACGTTGACCTCGGCCAATCGGAACTAAAGCGTCTAACACTTTAATGCCTGTCTGAAGGGGTTCATCCACCGATTTACGGCTCATGACGCCCATCGCTTTTTTCTCGAGTGGTCTCGTTTTGGTTGATTTGATCTCACCTAAGCCATCGATCGGTTGACCGAGTGGATTGATGACACGACCAATCATCACATCGCCCACAGGCACTTCTAAAATACGACCCGTGGTGCGCACTTCATCGCCTTCTTTGATGGCCGTGGATTCATCCAAAATGATGACCCCAACATGGTCTTTTTCTAAGTTTAAAGCCATGCCGTAAATGTCACCTGCAAAGCGTAACAACTCACCACTCATCGCTTCATCCAAACCGTGGACCAAGGCAATACCATCGCCGACACTGATGACCGTACCCACTTGATCGGTTTGAATGTCTTTGCTGTAGTGCTTGATTTGTTCTTTAATCAGGGCACTGATTTCAACAGGATTGATTTTGCTCATCGTTTCACCTACCTATTTAACCAACCGATGATGCAGCGAACGTAAGTTTTGCGCAACGGTATCGTTTAACACTTTACCATCAAACGCATAACGTAGTCCACCAATCAACGATGCATCCACAATCACATCCATGATGACGTGGCGGTTGTATTGTTTTTGTAATTGTGCTTGAATCTGTTTCACACGCGCGTCACTCAGTGGTTTTGCACTGGTGAGGGTGACGTACATCTGTTGATCTTGAGCCGCAATCAGCGCTTCAAAATCGTCGGTGATGTCTGGCAATAAAGCCAATCGGTTATTTTGCATTAAGACACCCACAAAATCGCTAAATAAGCCTTTAGGGTACGCTTTTAAAACGACCTCTAATTTAGCTTCTAAAGACACTGCGGGGTGATCAAAGAACGCTTTTTCTTCTGTGTAAACCGAGGCAAACGAAGAGACCCAAGTCTGCATGTCTTCGACGCAGGACGCTTCACGGGCCAAGCCAAAAAGCGCTAGCGCATATTGTTCGCTTAACGCACTCATGACTGTTTCACAGCCTCAATCGCCTCATCAATGAGACGTTCATAGGTTTCTTCACTCATCTCTTGCGCGATCACGCGCTCACTGAGTTCCATGGCTACTTCGATGATTTCTTGACGCAACTGGCGACGCGCAAGTTCGACTTCTTGAACGAGGTCGCGTTGCGCATTTTTCTTAATCGCTGCGGCGTCATCTTTGGCTTGCGCTAAAAGAATACGGCTTTGATCTGTGGCTTGGTTTTTTGCGTTGTCCAAGATTTTCTTCGCTTGCTTACGGACGTCTTCAAGTTCCTGTTCAGCCGTCAACTTAAGGGCGTTTGAAGCTTCTTTTAAGGCCGCAGCTTCATTCAAATCTTTATCGATGATGGTTTGACGATCTTCGATAAACGCGGTCACTTTTTCCCAAAAGAAATGTTTCACAACGAAAATCAAAACCACCGTAGCAACCAGTTGAATCCCCATTTCAATGGGGTTGATGATAATGCCGTCGCTCACCAAATTTTCGATGGCTTCGGCTAAACGCTGTGCAAAAGATGATTCCATTAAAAGCCCCATCTTTGTGCCTCCCATCTAGTTGATTTATACGGCGGTGGTGAAAATTAAAATAAAGGCAATGATCAAAGCATAAAGACCTGTGGTCTCAGCCATGGCTTGACCCACAAGCATCGTGATGGTGATTTTACCACTTGCCTCAGGTTGACGTCCGACTGCTTCTGCGGCTTTCCCTGCTGCAAAGCCTTGTCCGATTCCAGGACCAATCCCTGCAATCATCGCAATGCCTGCTCCTAAGAGTGCCATCGCACGAATAAATTCTGCGCCTGTTACTAATTCCATGATGTTTCCTCCTATAATTTTGTTTTAATGTTCGTTTTTATTTAAACCCTTATCGATTACGCAGGATCGCTATCCTCAATCGCCATCGATAAGAAAATGGTAAGCAACATAAAGTACACAAACGCTTGAATGGCTCCGAAGAACACATTAAAGATTGGATGAAGAAGCGTCACTGTAAAGAACACGTTCATCAGGTTACCCAAAATCACAGAGCCGCCAAACAACGAGTAAATCAAGACCCCGATGACGGCACCGCTGAGAAGATTCCCAAACAGACGCAGGCCCATCGCGAGGGGCGTGGATAGTTCACCCACTAAGTTTAACGGTAACAACAATGGGGTCGGTGAAGAGAGGTTTTTAAGTCGTTTCAGTGGTTTGTGAATCCAAAGCGCACTGATCTGAATCGTTAAAAACGCAAACAAACTAAACGCCAACGCCACATTGATGTTTGACAGCGGTGTTGCTAAGCCCCACAACGATGCGGTGTTTGCTAGCACAAGATACACCAACACCGCCAAGAGAAGTGGTGCGAAAGTTTTCCAATGTCGACCGTAAAATTCTTTAATGAAATTGTTGAGTGTCGAGACCATCATGATCACGACCACCAACCCTTTAGACGGTTTATCGGTCGGCTTTAAACGATCGAACTGACGACCGATGAGGACCGCGCCAAGCATGATCACTAAGATGATAAAAACACTGTGTTTGACGTTCGCAGACCATTCTGTAAAGCGCCATGTGACATGGATGATATCACCCATGATCATCCCTCCTTGAGGCTACTGTAAACGTAGCAACCATAACAAATTTAAACGTGATGAAGCCCAAAAATACAGGCCAAACGATTAAGAAATCTTGTAAAAACGCAAGCGTTAAAATGAAGCCATAAAACAGGTACCGAAACACATAGTTTCGCATGGTCACGCGCGCTAAACGCTTCGGATCGTCGTGTGAAACTTTTAATAAACTCTTATAGTTGTGCGACATCAACATCATACT
>SKJA01000170.1 GCA_007116105.1 Candidatus Izemoplasma sp. | reverse complement strand
TTTGATGAGCCTTTACAAGCAACGCTGACGATGTACCGTGTGGATGGTGCGCTCTTGTCCCCCGTCAAAACGAGCTCTAACGGTCTCATCACCGATCGTGTGATTCCGGGAGCGTATTTCGTCGTTGGAACCTTTAAAGGCGATGAAGTCCTCGAGGCCTCGTTTCAAGTCGTAGAAAATGCGTCGACACGTCTTGATTTAACTGCTCAAACCATCTTTATCGAACACATGATGGTCACCCCAGTTTTATTTGAATCTACCGGCTTACTGTCTCGAGTAAGAATTCACTACACGTTAAGAAACATTCATACGACGGTCGAAGATGTCCGGTTGGTTTTAGTCATGCATCATGGCGAAGCGTTCCTAAGTCGCATCGAAGAAACGACCATCCCATTTTTTCCAGAAACGCTCTTTGAACATAGTTTTAACACACTTCCAGAAGATGGCTGGGTACCGGGAACATACACCTTTCACCTTGAGGCGTTTGTCGGTGATTTTCTTTTGGAAGATCGTGTGTACATCGGTCAAAGCCGGGAAAGAGAGTTCATCGTTCCAGCGGCCTATGTCGCACCGCCCCACACCAATGACCCAAACCCTGCGGATTCTCTTGGCCTGAGTGCCTATCTACGATGGGGTGCCGTAGGGTTTTCAGTCTTATTCCTCATCGGTGCCTCCATCCTCTTCATCAGTTTAAAAAGAAAAACATGACGTCGATTGAAGATGCCTAAAGGATGAATCAGCCCGCAAGGGCTTTTTTATTTGCACTAGAAGTATGTGTGGGGCTATGCTAGAATAAACTTAATCTAGTTTTAAGAGGTGACTTATGTCTGAAAAAACCGTCATTGAGCGGACAAAAGAACCCATCACGAAAAAGCACATTCTGGAAAGTTTAAAACGTTTGGGCATCCAACCGAACGACACACTCCTTGTCCACAGCGCCTTGTCTTCCCTGGGCTGGGTGGTCGGTCAAGAAGTGAGCGTCATTCAAGCGCTGCTTGAAGCACTCCCTGAGGGGACACTGATGATGCCTACCCATTCCGCAGGCAACTCCGATCCAGCCGATTGGGAAAACCCACCCGTACCAGAGGCTTGGATTCCTGTGATTTATGAGCACATGCCTGCGTATGACCCGGCCCTTACGCCCACTCGAGGCATGGGCCGCATTCCAGAGTTGTTTCGCACCTGGCCTGGGGTCATGCGTTCGTCGCATCCGCAAACCTCGTTTAGTGCCCATGGTCCAAAAGCGTCCACGCTCACCTCACCCCATGCCTTAACGCCGATGTTTGGTGACGATTCACCCATCGCCGCACTTGTCCGAGATAACGGTAAAATCCTATTGTTTGGGGTTGGCTATGATTCCTGTACAACGCTACATTACAGCGAACTATTGGCCGGCGTCTTACCCCTGAAGTCGACGGGATGTGCGCAGTATGAAGAGGGTCAACGAATCTTTAAGAAGTACCTTGATTATGACTATGATTCCGATGATTTTGCGGCCTTAGGTGAAGCGTATGAAGCGACCCATACCGTCTCAAAGACGACCCTTGGCAATGCGACTTTGCGGTTAGTGGATGCGGCTGATTTGGTGGCGTTTGGCACCACTTGGCTTAAAGCCCACCGGGAAGTTTCTCATGCTTAATTTCACTTTAGAAACGGAACGGTTACACTTAAGACCCTTTAGCCAAGATGATCTGGCGGACTTTCACGCGTATGCGAAAGTGCCTGGCGTTGGGGAGCGAGCGGGTTGGCCACATCATCAAACACTCGAAGAAAGTCAAGGCGTCTTAGAGGCGTTTATCCATGCCAGAGATGTGTTTGCGGTGGTTTTGAAAGAGACAAATCAGGTGATTGGCTCGATTGGACTACATCAAGAAACGTCGACCATCGAACTCAAACGTGCCAAACTGGGGTATGTGCTAGCGCAACCCTTTTGGCGTCAAGGATTGATGAGCGAAGCTGCGAAAACCTTTGTTGATGCCGTGTTTGAACGTCACCTATGCGATGTGTTAGAGGTGTCTCACTTTATTGAAAACAAACCCTCAAGACGCATCATCGAAACGTTAGGTTTCATGCATGAACACGATGGCGAGTATGTTTCAAAAGCTCTCAACCAACGTTTTCCTGCACGCTTTTATTCCCTCGATCGAGACACCTATTTAAAACGTAAGCAGCTCTAAGCTTACGTTTTTCTTACGTTAAGACTGACAGTTTGTCACCTTTGGTCAATGCGGGCTTTTTTTAGGTCTTTAAAGACTGATTTTGAGAGGCATTTGCTATAATACCTCTAGTTTAATGAGGTGATACTATGCAACACAGCAAGACCGCACCCGTCAATAAAACGCGCTCGATTGTGTTCAGTGCGATGTTTGTGACGTTGGTGTTTGTGGTGACGTTTTTTACCGGCTTCCCCATTCCCTTTGCCGGTGTGGAAGGACTCTTTCATTTTGGGACACTCGTGATGTTTACAATTGCGGTTAAATACGGTAAACGTTACGGAGGCATTGCTGGGGGCTTAGGGATGTCGTTGTTTAACATCGCGCGAGGTGTGGCGTTTTGGGCTCCAGGCATTCTTGTGGGACGGTTTCTCACGGGATATGTCATGGGTTACCTAGCACAATCTCCCCAAGGTCAAGGCGCGTCCTTATGGCGCAACATCTTAGCCCTTGTGCTTGGAGGCATCGTGATGCTTTTCACCACCTGGCTTTATGGCAGCTATGTGTTAGGTTTTGGCCCGATTCCCTCCCTTGGTACGATGCCCGCAACCGCCTTACAACTCGTCGGCGCTGGGTTAGGGTTGATGGTGGTTAAATACTTACCAGATTTACCAGAAGCTTAAGCAACGATAGCGTTGCTTTTTCTTTTTAAATCAAGATTGATAAGAATCGTCGATTTCACGTCTTTATGGTTGACATGACGCAGGCGCTATACTATAATCATTTTTGCAATGTTGGAGGATTAGCTCAGTGGGAGAGCACTTGCTTGACGTGCAAGGGGTCGATGGTTCGAATCCGTCATTCTCCACCATTTTTATTGCGAGTGTGG
>SKJA01000085.1 GCA_007116105.1 Candidatus Izemoplasma sp. | reverse complement strand
GCGTGGTAGGGCATATGCCCACTGACGGTAAGATAATACGCATAAAAGCGGTCACTCTCAATCCAATCTGGAAGTGTTTCTTGCATCATGTCGAAATCACTTGGCCAGGGGTGAGACCCTGCTTGTGCGTCCTCTTCATTCATCAAGCCCATGTCGATCGCATCTTTATAACTAGAAAAACCGACTGTTTGTGTCAAAAACTCACGTCTTGGATAAAAGTAATCAACATAATTATGAAACGCAAAGGTATCGTAACCCCGAGCTTCAAACAGTCTGGGGAGTGTCATCGGGAACGCATTGTCGACATACGCTTGCATCGACAGTTGAACTTGGCGATCAGGATAAAACCCGGTGTGCACCATAAACTCAGTGTCTGCAGTATTCCGGTAGTAATGAGGTGCGTGGAAATTGTTCATCTGCCAGCCTTGAGTGTACAGACGATGTAAGTTAGGCATTAGGTCTTCGTCAATCGCATAATAATCCAAAGATTCAGCCACGATGAAGACAAGGTTCATGTTTCTAAAGATGCGTGAATAGGTGTGTCTTTCATGCGTCTGTGAGGAAAGGAAAGCTTCGATTTCATCCATTGTTTCTAAAGCATCGACTTGTCGGTTGCTCCATAAGGACTGTAAATCCCGTCGAACGTAGGTGAGGACTCCGTAATGATGTATGAACTGATACGCACTCGGCAACTTTTCATAGATGTCAAGTTCACTAAAGTTAAACGGGCTGTCGGATTCAATCGGCGGTGTCTGATTGATAAAACTCAACGCGCCCACAAAGCTGACCAGTGTCAAAACTAACATCAAGAGTGGTGCCAGACGATGTTGATAGGGTTTGATGTATAGGTATTGTCTAAACAATAACCACACAGTTAACGGTGTGAAGTAAAGCAGATGATGCCATCTTAAATGCAGTCGAATGCGGTAGATGAATGTGACACCCCGCCAAGCATCACCACTGAGGACTAGACTGAAGAAGTCCCCCATGACGCGGTAATAAAGATCTAAGCTTAAAAACAGTGTCGTGAAAGCAATAAGGAAGACAAGCAGTAGGGTGCGGCTCCCTTTTTGACGAAAAAACGCTAAAATAAACACCATACCTAAAGCATAGCTTAAGGTGAACAACACTAAGCGAATAGAGGATAGAGGCCACAACGTGCGAAGAATAGACACACTTAATAACAACTCTAAAAACAGAAATGAGATGGTTAAGAAAAACACCATCGAGGTTTTACGTAGCACGATGTCCCCTCCTTTATCTTGGGTTTGATTGAGTGCTAATATTATACCGTATCAGCCTTGAAAAAACACCTTTACGATATGAAATGCCTTTAATTTACATGGATTCGCAAGCGTTAAATTGACTCTCAAAAGATGAAACAAAGGACTTAAAAAAAGTGAACAGATAAGGAATCTTACTCGTCATGAATGTCGAATGACGTGAACAACACCGGAACATTGTTCCAAACCCTCAAACCGGAATGATTGGTGGCAGCGTCTTCAAAAGGGATCGGTTGGGGAATACTCCATAAGAAAACAAACACCTCATCAATCCAAAGGCTCAGTGTTTTGTTCCCATCCTGTTCGGAGACAGTTAAACGCAATGTATGTGGTTCTTCCCACCAGGGGTTTGCTCTTACCGTATCGTTGCGAAGATTGTCTGTATTCAGTGTGTAGGAAGGAATCCCACCATTGAATGTGACATCATACCGTAAGATTGGATTGCCCTCATTCCCATTGGTTCTTGGTCGAATGAGCACCTGACCTTCGTGACGATCGAGCTGTAGAATGTAGCCTGTGTCTTGAGCTGGGTTTTGATTGTTAAGTCTTGTTTCAAACAAGACACCAAAACCACCCCAGATGTTCCCGGATATTCGGGGGAATATTTGACCCGTGACCACAAGGGTGTAAGCGTTGCGAGGATTAGGAAAGAAGATGATGTTATCGTTGGTCGCAGGAGGCGAAGCAAGTAAACCATCCTCTGTCAGTTCAAACGAGTTTTCATTGCGTTTGATGGGGAAATCATCGACCACAAAGGTCGGTTGAATGAAGTTAAAGACACTCACGATTGGGTCACACCGTTGAAAACACCAACGCAATAAGTCGCCGTCGAAATCGAAACTTGAGTCACTGTGTTGAAGTGTGGGGACTCTTGATAAATAGCCATAAGCGACCAACGCATTGATTTTCTCTTCCGTGCTTGCTAGTGCAAGCCAAGCATTAAAACCCTGTTCATCGCTCAGTAAAAACAAACGCGTTGCTTGATTGAGTGTGGTAACATTGCCTTGGTCCGCGCGGATTCTTGAATTTTCAAGAAGCGTAGATAGACTAATGACGGCCACCGCTGAGATGACGCCTAACAACACAAGTACCGCAAGAAGCTCAATCATGGAAAGTCCTTTGTGAGAAAGTGTGCGCATAAAAAAACAACCTCCTAAACCCGTAATTAAAAGACCAAGGGTAGATGAAGATTGTAACTGGCTACCCCTTAGGTGGGGCCCTTTAGCTTTCCGAAGTCATTGTTGACCGTGGCTTTTTAATCTTACTTTAAGCATAGACTTCCACCCACACTTTGTCAAGCAAAGCTTTGTTGTTTTTCGTCTAACCCAAACAGATTGAAAGCCCCTTATGAAGCGTTTAATGCGTCAATCACATGGGCGATATTCAAGACGAAACGTACCGCGATGTGTGTGACAGTTCGGGTGCATTTTACTAGAGAGTCAGTGTGTTTTGGTCAAGTGTTCAAAAGATAGATTGAGTTCAAACTCATTTAAGGCTACAATACAAGCAACAAGGAGGTGTCACGATGCGAAAACTATTCATTCTTTTATTATTCTTGGCCATGCCCCCGGTGCTGGTGGTCTTTGCTTTTACTCAGCATAACATTGAGGTTCCGGAGATTGTCTATGAAATCAAAGATCCAGAAATCATTATCGAAGATGAACTAAGCCGTATTTTAGCAAAAGAAACGAGTGGCATTGAAACCCTTCGACTATCGGAGGCCGCCTTTAATAATCTAATCTTTAACAATCTAAGACTCACTTCGAATGCTTCCTATGCACCCCCTGGATGGGCGTGTGAGGACTCGAGCTGTCGTTATGCCATTCGCTTTAATCAAGACGTTGGTCAACAGTCACTCGAGGGTGGCATCGTTGCCATTTGGGCGCACTTTGAAGAGGACTCTTTTACGCTTTACATTCAAGCAGAAGCTGTCGTGGGAGTGACCTTACCAACACTTTTAGTGCTGACGTTTGAGGTGGACGACTCGGCGGAAACGTTGATCCTTTCCTACGACACTGCCAAGTTAGGTAGAACCCCCATTCCTAAACGACTCATCAGTACCATCATCTCTCGAGCACTTGCATTCACCGGAGAGGATGAAACCATGAGCCTAGGTGAAGAACTCACCATCGACATTTCAGAACTAACGTTCACGTTGGATAAAACCAGTCTGACCGAAAGTGGTGACATTGATCCACGCTTAGCCACACTCTTTTTAGATGAGGACATCCCCTATAGTCTTTGGGTGTTCTTAATTTGGTTAGCGTTAGACTTATAGCAAAAAAGGAGGAAGACCATGCCGCAATTTAGAGACGGAGAGCTTTTGATTCGTGATGCAAGAATCTACGATTCAAAGCAATTGTTCACTTGGTGGACCGACGGTCGCGTGATGGCACATGCTGGCTTCCCAAAGGGATTGAAAACGACACTTGAAGCCATTCAAACCAGACTAGAAAAACAACAGTCCACCTTCATCAAAGATGGTCTATGGATCATCGAGTATAAACGTCAACCGATCGGGGAGATGCATCACCGCATCAAAGATGACATCGCCTCCATTGGCATAAAATTGTGCGAACACGACATGCAAGGTAAAGGATTAGGACCACAAGCAACGCGGCTTCTCATGGCCTATTTGTTTGAGCGACTTCAAGTCAACACGATTGATGTAAATACGAACGTAAACAACATCCACGCACAAAAAATGTATGAACGGTTAGGGTTTAAACCACTGGGTGTTCGTGCAAAAGCGTTTGTCGACGATCAAGGACAACTACAAGACGCCATTGATTATCGATTTCCAAAAGCATCTTGGGTAAACAACAAAGGGTGATGCCTTTGTTGTTTTTCTGTTCTTGAACTCGAAGGTTTAGGAAGAAGATGTGTGACATCAACGTCCCAATCTTAAGAACGAAATAGCGTTTGTCATCCACCCAGTTTTATCAGGGTCGATGGTCAGTGAAAACAAGTCATCTTATAAATGAAATAAGTTGACAAATGACGTTTGAACCACTACCCTATATTAAAAAGATGAGGTGGCTTATGAACTTAGAACTCGAACTGAAACGCTTAGCAATGGTCACCTTAGGGAGCGCCATCTTTGTCATCGGTATCAGTGTCTTTATCGTACCTGCGAACCTCATTCCAGGGGGATTCACAGGGATTGCGACACTGCTTCAATATGGATTAGGAACGCTGGGAATCTCGATAAACTTAGGTCTTTTGGTGGTCCTTGTTAACATTCCAATTATGATCATCGGCATGGTTGCGATATCCAAAACGTTTGTCTATTATTCCGTCTACTCAATTCTCTTACAAGGCTTTCTGATTGGCTTTCTTGATTATCAATCGCCACTCTTCGAGGGTGATTATTTAGCCACCAGCGTTTTAGGAGGTCTAGCGGTTGGTTTAGGCGCTTCAATCGCCTTAAAATCAGGCGCTTCACTGGGTGGGTTGGACATTCTAGCGCAGATTTTTGCGCTTAAGTTTCAAATCAGTATTGGTTACATCAGTTTGTTGATAAATGCTTTTATCTTAGCCATTTCCCTGCTTATTTTCGATCCTCAAATCGCCTTTTATACACTGGTTATGTTTGCGATTGCGAACCAATTGGTTGACCGCATTCACACCGCGTACAAAAGGGTTCGCTTAGACATCATTACCATGCATTCACAGCGGATTAAAGACGCCTTGATTCAAAACTCCGTTCGCGGCATCACCATTTTGGATGGTGTGGGTGCTTACACCGGTCAAAAGCGTCAAATCATGGTGATGGTCACCCAAGTTCATGAAGTCTATGACATCAAACGCATCATTGTTGAAGTGGATAGTGAAGCGTTTATCACCATGACGCCAGTGCGTCATCTTAATGGTAAGTTCAATCGTGTGATTTTAAAATAAATGCTCAATTTCTTTGAGCATTTTTAATAGAAAAAGAAAAGAGGATGATGACCATGGATACCATTGTGGTGTTGGATTTTGGAAGTCAATACAATCAATTGATTGTCAGAAAAATTAGAGAAGCACAGGTCTATGCCGTGCTTTACCCGCATGATGTCTCTTTTGACACGTTGATGCACATGGAAAACCTCAAGGGCATTGTCCTAAGTGGAGGGCCAAAAAGTGTCTATGCCGCCGATGCTTACACCATCGACCCTCGAATCTTAGAGGGTCCTTGGCCTATCTTAGGCATTTGTTATGGCATGCAGTTGATGGCGCACCTTTCCGGGGGCGTTGTTCACAAGGCGGCTAAACAAGAGTTTGGCGAAGCCACCATCACCATCAAACACGATCGCTTATTTAAAGACACGCCTACGACGCAAACCGTGTGGATGTCACATGGGGATGAAGTGATAGAGCTTTCCTCAGAGTATGAGGTCCTTGCGTTTCATGATACGATGGCGACTTTAGCCATCAAACATACACAAAAACCGTGGTATGGCGTTCAGTTTCATCCCGAGGTAAAGCACAGTACTTATGGCGCACAACTGTTAAAAAACTTTGCTTTAGACATTGCCTGCGCAAAGCCGACGTGGAACACTCAACACGCCATTCAAAGCGCCATCGAACAAGTCATTCAAACTGTGGGTGAAGGTCGTGTGGTGTTGGGGTTGAGTGGCGGTGTTGACTCCTCAGTAGCTGCGATGCTTCTTCACCGTGCCATCGGCTCACGACTGACATGTTTGTTTGTCGATCATGGATTACTCAGAGCAGAAGAAGCCACACAAGTGATGGAAACGTTTGAAGGTCAGTTTGGACTCACAGTTCGACGTCTGGATGTGAAAGAGCGTTTCTTAGACGCATTAAAGGGTGTCTATGACCCAGAAGAAAAACGTAAAATCATCGGTCGTTTGTTTGTTGAAGTCTTTAAAGAAGCCGCACTTGAACTGGGTGGGGTCGACTTCTTGGCACAAGGCACACTGTACACGGACATCATAGAATCGGGGACGAAGACCGCCCACACCATTAAGTCACACCACAACGTCGGTGGTTTACCTGAAGCACTCCCCTTTAAACTCATAGAACCCCTAAGCACCCTCTTTAAAGATGAGGTTAGAGCCCTTGGTCTTGCTTTAGGGTTGCCTCACGAAATGCTCAATAGACAGCCGTTTCCCGGCCCTGGACTCGCCATACGTCTGATGGGAGAAGTCACGCAAGCACGTCTTAATACAGTCCAACAAGCCGACGCAATTTTAAGAGGTGTGTTCGCAAAAGAAGGACTGAACGAAGAGGTTTGGCAATACTTTACGGTGCTGCTGGACACCAAAAGTGTCGGCGTTCAAGGCGATCAAAGAGTGTACGAGGAAGTGATGGCCATTCGTGCCGTCAGTTCGACGGACGGGATGACCGCAGATTTCTCACGGATCCCCTGGGAAATTTTAGCGCATGTATCCAGACGTATTACCAATGAGGTCAGAGGGGTTTCACGCGTGGTCTACGACATCACCTCAAAACCTCCAGGCACCATAGAATGGGAATAACAGAAAGGAGTGTTACAATGCAAAAAGTACTCATGGAGGGACTGACGTTCGGTGATGTCTTACTCATCCCTGGACATTCAAAAGTCTTACCCTCAGACGTTGAAGTGCATACCAAACTCAGTTCAAAACTCAGCCTCAACATTCCGATTTTAAGCAGCGCCATGGACACCGTCACGGAAAGCGAACTGGCCATCGCACTCGCTCGCCAAGGGGGACTGGGCATCATTCACAAAAACTTGTCGATTGAAGCTCAAGCCAATGAGGTGCGTCGTGTGAAGCGTTCTGAATCGGGAATGATTGTGGATCCGGTGACCTTAAAAAAAGAAGCTACCCTAGAAGAGGCAGAAGCCTTGATGCGCTATTACAAGATTTCAGGGTTGCCTGTGGTTGAAGAGGGAGAGCTTTTAGGTATTCTAACCAATCGCGACCTGAAGTACCGCTTAAACACCGGTGAAACCGTCTTCGATGTGATGACAAAAATGCCCTTGATTACGGCTCCTGTCGGAACGACCTTGGATGAAGCTAAAGCATTGTTGATGCAGCACCGCATTGAGAAGCTGCCCATTGTAGAAGGGACGAAGCTCAAAGGCCTCATCACCATCAAAGACATCGACAAAGCAACCTCTTTCCCACACGCCGCAAAAGACCCACAAGGCCGACTCTTAGTCGGTGCTGCTTTAGGCGTCAGTGCGAACATCATAGAACGTGTCGATGCCCTCGTGCAAGCAGGGGTGGATGTGGTCACCGTCGACTCAGCTCATGGTCATTCACAAGGAGTCATCGACGCCGTTTCACAGGTTCGTGCACGTCATCCGAAGCTCCCCATCATCGCAGGGAACATCGTGACGTATGAAGCTGCGACTGCATTGATTGAAGCGGGCGCCGACATTTTAAAAGTTGGGGTAGGGCCAGGCTCGATTTGTACGACACGGGTGGTTGCAGGTGTGGGTGTGCCACAAATCACAGCCCTTTTAGAAGTCTCAAGAGCCGTTCAAGGACGGGACATTGGAATCATTGCGGATGGGGGCATCCAGTACAGTGGTGATGTAGTAAAAGCGTTGGCTGCAGGCGCCGATGCGGTGATGCTGGGTGGGCTTTTAGCAGGAACTCATGAATCTCCAGGCGAAGAAATCTTGTTTCAAGGTAAACGTTATAAAGTGTATCAAGGGATGGGCTCTATCTCAGCCATGAAACGAGGGTCCTCTGATCGATATTTTCAATCGCACAGTGAGACCAAAAAACTTGTCGCTGAAGGCATTGAAGGTCGGGTGCCCTATAAAGGGGCTTTGGCCGATGTTGTCTATCAACTGGTGGGCGGTTTACGATCGGGTATGGGCTACTGTGGCACTGAAACCATCGCAAGTTTAAAAGCACGAGGACAGTTTGTTAAAATTACCGCCGCAGGCGAAGCAGAATCTCATCCTCACCATATTGAAATGACACATGAATCGCCGAATTACTCTAAACGATAAAATGGTTTAATCTTTTTAAGGTCTTTTTGACATTGATAATGATATACTATTAATAAATTCGGTATCACTATTATAACTTTTCAAGAGGTTCATATGGATAAGCGGTCAAAACTTACAACCGGTTTTGTTACCCTCGTGGTCAGTTTAATGGCCCTTGCCTTTTGGTTGTGGCCAAATCCCTTAGACTTAGGACTCTCGTTTGGAGAAGTCACGCCCCTTAACGATGCCTGGCAAACCGAATCCGGTGAGGTGTTAACGTTACCCGTTGATCTAGCGTTGCCCTCACACCGAGTTCATACGATTTCGCGGGTGTTGCCGCCTTCGTTTAGCGAGACCCGTATCCTTTTGGTTCGTGGCTCACTACAATCCGTACAAGTCACCCTAGACGATCAGGTCATCTATCGCGTTTGGTATGAAGATGAAAACACACTTCACGCCAGTGCTTGGCACATGATTGAAGTTCCCTCGAACAGTGCGGGAAGAACCATAAACCTTACGTTTTATTCGCCCTATGAAGCCATGTCTGGACGGCTCAATGAAATTTCATATGGCCTTAGTTCAAGCATTCACGGGCACATCTTTGCGATGTATGCCCATCGGTTAATGATTGGCTTCTTTATTTTATTTTTAGGTCTTTTTATCGTCATGTTAACCTTTTTCTCGCCCCTCATTCGGGCGAAAGGCTATGTGCACATTGGGTTCTTTTTAGCGGCCATTAGTTTTTGGATTTTAGGTGAATCAAGGATGCTACAGTACGTGACGTCCTCTCCCGTTATCATTGGCTCAGTGTCGTATCTTTCGCTGGCGTTGATTCCCATTCCGATGGCGCTTTACATCAATCATCATGTGTTGCGCAAACCGTTTTTAATCTTTTATGTCTTATTTTTCTTATACATCGTTAATTTTTTCTTTGTGGTGCTCATGCAGGCCTTCGGAGTCGCCGATTTCTTCGAAACCGTCTTGATGACCCTATCGTTTATTGTGATAGGCATGGTGATTGCGTTTGGGGTCATCTTCTATGAACGCTATGTCATGAAAATCACGGCGAATCATGATTTTACCCATGCTTTAAGCATCATTTTTGTCTTTACGTTGCTTGAGTTTGGCGTCTTTCTCCTCGGTGATTTTACCGTCACGTCAAGATTTTTACTGCTAGGGGTCATCATCTTATCCATTTTTGTTTCAATCAATCTCATTGAGTATCTTGTCGAACGCGTTCGCAGTGGTTATGAAAAAGACATGTATGCTCGCTTAGCGTATACCGACATGTTAACCGGTGGTAAAACCCGTCTTGCGTTTCAAGAAAATTTAGCGGCGCATCTTGAACAACGCGCAGAGATACCGTTGCGGTTGGTGTACTTTGATTTCAACGATCTTAAAACCATCAACGATACGTTTGGCCACCTAGTGGGTGACCAAGCTTTGATTCATGGGTTTAACTGCATGAAGTCATCCTTTGGTCGTTACGGCGAGATGTATCGCCTGGGCGGCGACGAATTTGCCTGTTTGATTGCTGAAAACATTCCTTCTTTTGAAACCCTCTTAAACGAGTTTAATCAAGCGTTAAAAATTGAAAACAAAACCACCGCTTACAAAATATCCGTGGCGATAGGGTATACCGATTACCAGCCAGAACACGACCTCACACCTGAGCATTTAATGAAGCGCGCTGATGCGTTGATGTACGCCAACAAAGCACTGAAAAAACAAGCTTAAAGCTTGTTTTTTTTCTGCTTGCTAAGTGGGATTAAACTGATATAATGGGTAAGCGAAGAAGGTGATATCATGGCAATTGATCATATTTTAGGGTACTTAGCATTGATTTTAATGGCTGGTTTTTCGATGGGCAAAGTGTTCGAACACTTCCGCTTACCCGCAGTCACCGGTCATTTATTGGCAGGGTTAATCATTGGTCCTTATATGTTGAACTTAGTCGTCATTGACGCCTTGCCTTTTTTTAATGTCATCACGTCCATTGTTTTAGGCATCATTGCCTATCAAATTGGCGCAGAACTGTTTTTGCCTGTCTTGAAAACCAACCTGCCTGTGGTCTTGAGCATTGTCATCGTGCATGCGTTGTTGACCGGAGGGCTCGTTTTTGTAGGCATGTACTTGTTAAGAGGCGAGCTGTGGCTCGCTTTTGCTCTTGCCTCCCTGTCGACTGCGTCCGCTCCGGCCCCCATCATGGCCGTAATCAAGCGGCTTAAAGCCAAAGGACCGGTCAAAAGAACGGTGATTCCTGTGGTTGGGCTTCTAGACATTGTTGCCGTTATATTGTTTGGGCTGTTATCGAGTATCGCGGTGTCGCTTGCAAATGCCCAGGAACTGAGTGTTCAAAACGCTTTATTTGCGCCGTTGATTGAAGTCTTTGCTTCTATCATTGTTGGCGCTGCGTTAGGGTTGTTTATGGGGTTACTCTCGCACTTCATTTTCGAAAAATTCCCTAAACAAGAACGCTATGTGGCGTATTTGGTGTTCATTCTTGCGCTGATTTTACTGAGTGTCACCATCGCGCAACAGTTCCACCTCTCCCCGATTTTAGTGCCATTGTCGTTTGGAATGGTCTTTACGAACTTCATCAATAAAGAAACCTACATCATTCAAAACGCGGCGTTAAACAATTTTGGTGGTCCTTTTGTGATCTTGTTTTTTACCATCGCAGGACTTTCATTATCGTTTGGAATCTTATTAGAAGCTGGCTTTTTAGCGATAGTCTTTGTGGCCTTACGGAGTGCGGGCAAAATTTTTGGAACCCGTCTCGCAACCAGTTTGGTTTCGTGTCCTCCTACCGTTAAAAAATACACCGGGTGGTGTTTGTTACCTCAAGCGGGTGTCACCATTGGGATGTTGATTGCATTGTCCGCCGCTTTACCCGATCAAGAGCGTCAATTGGTGCAAGCCATCGTGCTCGCAAGCATCTTTATCTTCCAAATCATTGGCCCACTCTTACAACAATGGGCTTTAACCAAAGCCGGCGAGGTGCCTCAAGAAGAAGCGTACTTGCAAACATAAGTGGCTTGAAAGTGTCTCGAATACGCAGTATAATAGAAGTCTAAGCACGTCACCATTTGGAGGTCAGTGATGAATCATGACAAAACACAGGTAACTCCGGAAGAACCCTCAAACGACAACCATCAAGAACAAACCCACGCGAAACAAGAACATCAAGTGAAAGAAAACTTAAAAGACATTGCAGCGGGTGTCAGCGGATTGGC
>SKJA01000141.1 GCA_007116105.1 Candidatus Izemoplasma sp. | reverse complement strand
TGCCGATTTTACTGCGACGTTCTGCGCCTTCTTTTTCGGCTTGTTCTTGCATCATCCGGTCGTATAGGCGAGCACGCATGACTTTGAGGGCGGTCGCTTTGTTTTCATGCTGGCTTTTGCCGTCTTGACAACTGACCATGGTGCCGGTGGGGATGTGGGTCACACGGACCGCAGAGTCGGTGGTGTTGACACTTTGTCCTCCAGAACCACTTGAGCGGAAGGTGTCGATGCGTAAATCACTCATGTTGAGCTCAAACTCAATGGCTTGGGCTTCGGGTAACACAACGACCGTCGCGGTGGATGTGTGGATACGCCCTTGCGATTCAGTTTGTGGTACCCGCTGGACACGGTGCGCTCCAGACTCATATTTCATCAACGAGTAGACCTGTTGACCACTCATCGAAAATTCGATTTGACTGAACCCACCTGCGGCAGCTTCAATCGCTTGAATCACTTCAATTTTAAAGCCATGGGCTTCGGCGTATTTCGCATACATGCGGTATAAATCCCCCGCAAAAATGTTGGCTTCGTCGCCACCAGCCGCCCCCCGAATTTCAAAAAGGACGTTTTTATCGTCGTTAGGGTCTTTGGGAATCAACAAGACGGTGAGGGCTTCTTCAAGGGTTTCAAGGGTGTCTTTGGCTTCATCGAGTTCCTCTTGAGCCATCTGCCGAATGTCGGGGTCAGAGTCTTTTAACATCGACTTTAAATCCACGATACTTTGTTCGGTTTTTAGATAGGTTTGATAGGTCTGAACGGTCTTTTCTAAGCCACTTTGCTCTTTCGCAAGCGCCGTCATACGTTCAATGTCATGGACAATGTCAGGCTCACTTAAGGCCTTGGTAATGGCTTCATAACGCGCCATAATTTGATCTAAACGTTCGCGCATACGAACCCTCCTTTACAGACTGCTAGTTATTATACTTTAGCCATTCGCTTTTGGCAATACTTAAACGTGTCTCGTGATCTGCGGTGAGTTTTCGCAGTGTTCTTAAAAATAGTAAGGTTAACAAGGTGCCTTTGATGACGCTGGTAAGCGAGATTCCCCACCAGATTCCGGCAACAGAAAAGGCGAGTAAAGCCCAGGGAATTCGAAGGGCATTGACCGACATCCCGACAAGGGATGGGACGTGGGTTTTGCCCACCCCATTAAAGGCACCAGCACTCATCAGCTCAAGCATCATAAACAGTTGTGAGATCGATAAAATCCGAAGATACAACGTGCCTCCATCTAAGGTTTGAGGATCTTGTACAAACAACCCAAACAATGGACGAGCGAACACAAACAACACCACGTTGATCAACAACCCGTAAGGGATTAAGATTTTTAAGCTGGCTTTGTAGCCTTCGATGATACGAGGGGTTTGATAGGCCCCATAGTTTTGTCCGACATACGCCGCAAGGGCGACTTGAAAGCCACTCGCAATCATCCAGCTTAAGGCTTCAATTTGACTGCCTATGCGGCTGATCGAAATCGCGCGCTCGCCATAGCGTGCAACCGCGATGCCGACCACAATCGCAATCAATGTCATGACCATGCTTTGTAAGCCTGCGGGAAAGCCCACACGGTAAATCGATCGAATGACCTTCATTGAGCGCGCCTTAAAAAGCTTCAGTTGTGCGGGTCGATGGCGGGTCATATAGATGGTGAGATAAATCATCAACATCGTGCTTTGTGCAAGGACAGTCGCCATGGCTGCGCCCCGAACCCCTAAGCCAAAGGTCAAGATGAAGATGGGATCTAAAATTAAGTTTAAAATGAATCCGACACCATTGATGTATAAACTATTTAAGGTCTTACCCAATCCCTCATACACGCCACTGAAGAAGTTTACTAAGAAAAAGGCAAAACCAAACGACGCTAAAATGCGTAAATAGTTCTCGGCATACGCGATGACGGTCGGGTTTTCTAAGTTAAACAAGGACACAAAATGAGACGCGAAGAAGATGCCGTACGCCATGTACAGTAAGCTCATCGCGAACATCGCAAGGATGCCGTTGTTGACCAACGATTCGATGCGGGCTTGATCGTTTCGACCGGCGGCTTGTGAGATTAAGACCGAGGTTCCGATGCGCACCATCATGATCATCCCAAAGCCAAACCAAGGGAAGTACCCCACGGTCCCTACCGCAGCAATGGCTTCAATCGGATCTAAGCCAATGCGACCGACACGACCCACCCAAAACAAATCGGCGAGGTTGTAGGTCATTTGAATTAAACTAAGCATCAAGGTAGGAATGGCCACTTTGACGATGCTAGGTAACACCGGTCCAGTGGTTAAGTCCATCTTTTTAATCGGTTGCATAAGCTCTCCTATTCAAAGAAAAAGTACGCTTGGCGCACTTTTTTCTTTAGGCATCCGGTATGTCCGCGGCGGTTTGTTGTTTGGGCGCGTAAGGAATGGTGGGTCTAAAGAGACTGTATTCTTTTTGAAACAACATTTTAATGGGTTCTGAGGTGATGGCACCCGAACGGTTTTTAGCAATGATGATTTCAATTTGGTTTTTATTATCTTCAGACTTATTATAATATTCATCACGGTACAAAAACAAGATGACATCCGCGTCCTGCTCGATGGACCCTGATTCTCTTAAATCTGCCATGATGGGTCTTTTTTCAGTCCGTGATTCCACGTTACGTGACAACTGTGAGAGCGCGATGACAGGCACTTTTAACTCCCGTGCCATCTCTTTGAGAATCCGCGAGATTTCTGAGACTTCCGTCACCCGGTTTTGACCTCGAGCTCGGTCGGTTCCTGAGAGCAGCTGAAGGTAGTCAATGACGACTAAATCTAAGCGGTTCTCTTGTTTTAATTTACGGCATTTTTGTCTTAAGTCGGTGACTCGAACGGTGCCCGAATCGTCAAACACGATGTTGAAACGATCCATTCGTGATTTTGCTAAAGAGAGTTGTTCCCAGTCGGCGCTTGAGAGTTTCCCTTGTTGAATGTGGTAGGAGTTCACACGTGACTCAGCAGCTAAGATTCGGCCGACGAGTTGTTCAACACCCATCTCAAGTGAGAAAACCGCCACATGAGGACGGGCTTGCGCAGAGGCAACGTTCATCGCGATGTTTAGAGCAAACGCACTTTT
>SKJA01000113.1 GCA_007116105.1 Candidatus Izemoplasma sp. | reverse complement strand
TGACATGAAGGTTCCCATCCAATTGGGTGAGCGTCTTGATGACCTCACCCCCTAAATAGAGATAGTATGCGTAAGCCTTCGCATGGGTGTGACAATACACCACAACGGCTTCTTGCGTGTAGGGCGTTAAGGCTTCGCTGAGTAAGCGTTTCGACAGCCCTTGACCTTGATGTTTTGGTTCGATCCAAAGACCATTGAGTTCGACCGCATCGGGATGATCGTCGAGTTCGGCATAACTTGCGAACACCGCACCGACAAGACGGCCCTTTTCAAAGGCTCCTAGTAACACACGTCGGTCTTGATGGGCCTCACCTGAGGATGCCCAGTGCTCATAAAAGACACGTTCTTCTGCCTCGTCTAGATGATGTTCGAAGATGCCGTTCAGTTCTTCTTGCCATGCACGGACTTTAAGGCTGATGGCTGAGTGAAGGGTATGGGTGGTTAAGGGTTTAATCGTGATCATGAAGACCTAGTTCCTGAGCGAGCGGGGCATAGCGGGTCATCTCAATGATTTCAAGATTTAAGTAGTACCGCCAGACTGGCACAGTAAAGATAAACAAACTGAAGAAAAAGCGATTCCATAAATCATCCATAAGCGTGGTTTCAAGATGAAGGACAACCATGATCAAAAGCCCGATCAGAAAGACCCCTTTTTGTAAGGATCCGAGCGAGGGTTCACCCTCGTATACCCCAAGACTCACCCACAAAGACATCTTGCGGATGACAAAAAAAGCAAGGAGCCCATAGACTGGCCAAATGGCCCACATCAAAGGGATTGTATCGCCACCAAAAGACGCTTCGAAGCGAATCACCGTCAAAAGACCGATGTAGAGATACATGCCTGCTAAACGCTTGTTATCACTTAAAGCTTTGCTGACACGAGACGCATGGTTAGGCTGATAGTACTGAACGAACGCGTCTTGAAGCCCTGTGTCTTTAAGCGTATGAATTCGTTTCACTATCAAGCCGCTCAACGTCACGGTTAAAAGGACAAACGTGGCACCGATGAGGATGCTGACCCATCTTGGAGGATCGACAAGCGGGCTGAGGGAAGAGCGAAGCACCACAAAAGTGCCCCATTTGAGTGTGGCATTGTAGATGCCAAACGGTTTCAACACGGCGCCTCGGGCACCGCGGAAATCAACTTCCCCTAACGCCAACAATAATCCCAACAGCAACAAAATCATCCCAAGCGCCGTTAAAGCCACCAACACGGCTTGAGGCCACGAACTCTGGAAACGCTCCGCTAAAACACTCACGCCCAAGGCGATGATCAAACTGAGGGTGCTCAGAATCGTCACGTTTCTTGTAAAGCGCAGCTCTTTTCTTAAACTATTCATGTGATACCCATCCACTAAGATACCCTTCCAATGCTTCTACCCAGCGGTTGACTTCACGTTCTCGGTGTTTGGACGACCATTCAACGCTGTGTTTGATGATCACTTGACCCTCCAACGCTTCAACCTTTTTTTGAAGCGCATTTAATGCTTGCTTACCACCCAACCATTTGAAAGGAAAGTGATGGGTCACAAGCAACATCACAGGTTTTCCTTGGAAACTTGAGACGCTTTCTAAGTACGTTTTCATGACAATTGGCACGCTAAACGCATGCACAGGAGAGGCGAGAACGATGAGATCGTAGTCGTCTACCTTGGGCGCATGGGTTAACGTGACCTCGCTCACCTTAGGATTCGCGTCAACCGCCCGCACCTGGTCCAATGTAAGGGTGTAATCTTTGGTCTTCAGACGCGCTTCAGCTGTGGTTAAGACTTTTTCTGTTTGTCCTGTGTAAGAGTGGTAAATAAAGCCAATTCGTTTACTCATGATGCCTCACCTCCGGGGGTCGAACAAAGACAAGTTCGTCGTGCTGGATGGACCCAGTACTCACAAAACCAAACGCTTCATAAAACGCAATACCCGCTTGATTGTTTGGATTTGTCGATAGATAGATGGGTTCGCCTGGATACGTTAAAGTCATGGCTTCAAGGGTAAGCTTTAACGCTTCTTTTCCATAACCCTTTCCTTGATAACGGGCGTCGATCATAAAACGAATCAGCCAAGGTGCGGGCTCTTTTACGTCTTCATCATCGCGACCAAACATTAAAAAACCAACAGCCATCTCATCCAAATAGATGCCTTTGATGGTAGCTTCAGGGTAAATTTTGGCTTGTGCGATTGAATAGACGTTAGGGGCTACAAAGGGTTGATCCTCACGAACACTTAATGCGATGAGATGCTCAAAGTTTGTTTCCGTGACGTCACGGAGTGTCACCATTTTATCATTCCTTTTGACTGAGATGATTTCATTTTAGCATGCAGACCCACGTGATGCCACACCTATAAAGAGAAACTTAATTATAATTATTACATTTTGCAGGCTAATCGGCCATTTCGTGTCGCTTTCAAACGTTGTCTGTGACATAATTGGATTATAAAATAAAGTATCCTAGGAGGTGTCTTGTTGAAACGAATGATTGTCTTGTTCGCGTGTGTATGTCTGTTTATGAGTGTGCTTGTGGCCTGTGACCGGGGGGACACCATTGAAGTTGAAGCCGTCATCGTCAGTAAGACGACGCGTGAGGGTGCCTATTACTTTAACTTAGAGTATGAACTTGAAGGGTTTTCAATGCCACTCACCGCACAGGAGAAAGTCAGCCAACGTGTGTACTCTCAACATCAAGTCGGTGACACGTATACATTTAAGCGTCCAGCACCACAGTTGGATTGATTGTTTACGTCTTTGTTCTAGCTTAATTTTGCCGGTTCAGTCAAACCAAACATTAAGTAAATGCAAACCGTTCGCATTTTAAAAGCGAATCGTTTGCATTTACTTTTTTCTTGGTGTACACTCATCACAGTAAAAAAAATAGTCTTGGAGGAAAAAAAATGAAAAAATTACTCATGGGCTCACTTCTTCTGTTAAGTGCACTCACACTCAGTGCGTGCCAAGGTTCAAGCAGCGAGGTTGAGACATTCGAACTTTTAAATCGTCGTGCGGAAAACACGCGTTTAGCGTATGTGCACGATGACCATTGGGATGGCCAACTCCCTAACATCGAAGTCGGTCAATCACTTTCACTGGGCGCAAACATTGTCGACAGTGATGGTGAAACGATCACCCTTGACCGTGATGGGCATAACACACTACGCGTAGAAATGGCACCTGGGGCGCCTGAGGGTATCCTTGAGCTCGGACAACATGGGGATCATGTACATCTCATTGGGGCGAGCGCTGGCTTAACACAAGTCGTTTTCTCTTGGGTTCACGATGGAGAAGTTGAGTTTACGACACCTGCGATCAACGTCATCGTGGTGGAAGGTCATGGCCATGGCGACCATGATCATGCGATGGAAGTTTCAGCGTTTGAAATCTTGAACCGCCGGCTCGAAGGAAGACCTGTTGTGGCGTATGTGCATGGCGATCATTGGCATGGCAGTTTACCGAACATCGTTTTAGGCGGCCAAGCCAGTTCGTTGGGTGCGAACATTGTCGATGGAGACGGTCATACCGTAGAGCTTGGTTCAGACGGTGAGAACACCTTGCTCGTGGCCTTAGCGCCTGGGGCGCCTGAGGGCATTGTTGACTTTGGACAACACGGCGATCACGTCCATATCATTGGGGTGAGCACAGGCTTAACACAAGTTGTCTTCTCTTGGATTCATGACGACCACGTTGAGTTTACAACCCCACCAATCAATGTGCTTGTCGTTGAAGACCATGCGCATGACGATCACGATCATCATGACATGGATGTAACGACGTTCGAAATTTTAAACCGTCGTCTTGAAGGAAGACCTGTTGCGGCGTATGTGCATGGTGATCACATGCACGGTAGCTTACCAAACATTGTTCTAGGCGGACAAGCCAGTTCATTGGGTGCGAACATTGTTGATGGCGATGGACATGCGATCACCCTCGGTGGTGAAAGCGCCAATACGTTGGTTGTTCGTTTAGCCGAAGGTGCTCTTGAAGGTGTTGTGGATTTCGGACAGCACGGCGACCATGTCCATATCATTGCCGTGGCTTTAGGCACGACTCAAGTCGTCTTTGAGTGGCTCCATGATGGAGAGGTTGTTTTCACCACACCGGCAGTGTCTGTCACAGTCATCGCATCTGAAGAAAACTAAGACCACTAATGTTATGGAGAGGACTTCGTGTTATGAAGTCCTCTTTTTCTTTAATGCGTTCTTAAATACAATCGAGCTTGGCAGCAGTACAATATAGAAAAAGGAGGTCACTCATGAAAAACGTAGGAAAACTAGATGCACGCATCCGTTACGCCATTTCAGCGGTCTTAGTTGTCGTTGGCTTGGTTTTATGGCAACAATCACTTCCCTTTGCGGCCGCTGCGATTATCTCAGGCATTGTCTTAACACTCACGGGGCTGATTGGGTTTTGTGGGCTTTATAAAATCTTTGGCATTGACACGTGTCCCCTCGATCAACGTCGCAAATAAGTTGCACAAATGTTCATTTTTTTATTTTTGATTACCATTTGTTAGCCGACATGATACGATGACATCAAAGAGGTGATCGTATGATTCTTGAACTAAACCGAGCACGCACCGTGCTCATTGTGGGTGTGCTTGTGGGCATCGCAACCTTGACACTCATCACATGGTTTAATCCTAATCCACTTGTTCTTCTGATGTTTGTTTTTCTTTATGCGTATACGCTGTTTAAGTATGTTAAGCGTGTGGCCATGAAAGAACTCAACGATTATGAGCGGCTTTTACATCAAGAAGGTGCGTTTGAAGAATACTTTCGCCGTTATCAAAGTTTGCTTAAAAAGACACTCAGCAAAGATGCACGGTGGCAAGTTAAGAAGCTTCAAAACGTTTTGCTTGGAGCCATTTTAATCGACGATGAACTCGCAATCAAGCAATCACTCGATCAGCTAAATTCATCTCATGCATCGCTCTATAACATCCACCCTATCTTCAACTATATGAAAGAAACGTTAGTGTTGATTCATTCTTTAACCACGGGAGGAAAGCCCTCATTTAAAGCGTATGAAAAGGCTTTCAATAAACTGGATAAAGAGACCCAGTCGATGATCAAACAAAACCCTCACAGCTACGATCGTTGGTTGTATCAACACCCACACTACGATGCTTCGGAAATTTCAGAACTTCCTGCTGTACTCAAACGCTTAAGTGGCTTAGTAGAGCAACATTAACCTCTTAGAAGAAAGCTTTCAAGGCTTTCTTTTTTTATTGAACTTTTGTAACCATGTGAACATATGTTCTAAACTAATAAAAAAGTAAACAATTTCGCAACTTGGCTGTTATACTTTACGAGTAATTAAGCGTTTACAAAATAGGAGGAAGTTTATGAGTTTTATTCTGGATTTTTTCAACAAGTTTTTAGGACAAGCACCCCTTTTACTCGGAACCGTTGTGTTTCTCGGTTACTTACTGCTTGGCCGAAAATGGTACGATGCTGCGGCTGGGTTTATTAAAACCTATGTTGGGTTCCGTATCTTACAAGTCGGGACCGGCGGCTTAGTCGCAACCTTCCGTCCCATCATCGTCGCGGTGTATGACCGCTTCGGTGTTTCTGCATTCGTCATCGACCCTTATTATGGGCAAACCTCGGCGATGCAAGTGCTCGACAGCGTCAACAGTTTACAATATGTTGGTTATGTCATGATCATTGCCTTTATTGTGAACATCGCGCTGGTGGCTTTTAAAAAGTACACCAAACTCCGTGCTCTGTTCTTAACAGGACACATCATGTATCAACAGTCGGCTGTCTTATTATGGGCACTTTACTGGGTCATTACCGGCGCAACAGGCGCTGAAGTTGGCTGGTTCCTCGTCATCGTCACAGGATTGCTCATGGGTGTTTATTGGTCTGTTGCCTCTAACTTAGTTGTTGAAGCGACACAAGACGTGACCGGTGGTGCTGGTTTCTCTGTTGGACACCAACAAATGTTTGGCGCATGGATTGCCTATAAACTTGGTGCGAAAATTGGGAACCGTGAAAAAGATGTCAATGATTTAAATTTACCAGGTTGGTTATCTGTCCTTAACGATAACATCGTCGCAAACGTCGTCATCATGACCGCCTTTGTTGGAACCTTGATGGTCGTCATCGGACCAGACAATTTCAACTACGACACCAATCGCTATTACTGGGGTACCTTCATTTTTGAAACCACCTCACTCTTTGCGGTTTACATCACCATCATTTTAACCGGTGTCAGAATGTTCGTCGCTGAGTTAACCAACTCATTCCAAGGAATCAGCGATAAGCTGTTGCCAAACACCGTACCTGCGGTGGACTGCGCCGTTACCTTTGGTTTTAGCCCGAACGCACCTGCTTACGGTTTCATCTTCGGTTTCCTCGGACAAATGATCGGGATTACAACGCTTATCTTAATCCAGTCTCCAATCTTAATCATTGCAGGTTTCATCGCCCTCTTCTTCGATAACGGGACACTTGCTGTCTTTGCGAATAAATCAGGCGGACGTCGCGCTGCGGCAATCATTCCATTCTTCTCTGGCATCATTCAAGTTCTCGGTTCGGCCCTTGTCCTCACCGTCTTACGCGATGCTGGACCTAACGTTATTGGTTGGATGGGAATGTTTGACTGGGCAACGGTATGGACTGGTGTCACACTCTTAACCAGTGTCCTTGGCATCGTGGTACCAATCATCTTAATTCCATTGTTCTTAATCATTCCACAACTTCAATACAAGCGTCATAAGCAAAATTACTTCACAACCATGATCGATGATTCGGTAGCGGTTGATCCATCAGCACTTAAATAGTATTCAATCAAATATCCCAAGCGTCATGCTTGGGATATTTTCTCAGGAGGGGTTTAATGGACGCCATTTTCATTGATTTAGACGGCACGTTGTTGCGTGACGATCACCATATCTCACCCCGCAATCTAGACGCGTTAAAACGTTTAGAAGCATTGAAGATACCTTACTTTATTGCAACCGGTCGGCCCGGTCAGTTGGTAAAAAAAATACTCACCGATCTAGACTACACACGTCCCATGATTTTGTATAACGGGAGTGTCATTGGACATCCCTTGACGCACACCACACGCTTTGCAAAAGCACTCGACTCAGGGGTGATTCAAGAGGTCTTGGCGTTTACAAACACGCACGGCTATCTTGCGATGCTTTACACTGAAGAAGCCATTTACTCTGAAGAAAATGAACGGACACGCTATTTTGAAGACTTCCAAAAAAACGATCCCCCAAGCTTAAGAACTGTCTTCAAACGGTTTGAGGCTTATCAAGATGAAGTGGTCTATAAAATATTGATCGTGGAACATGATGAAACACGTTACCAGCGTATGCGTCAATTTTTAGGGACGCTTCCCGTGCAACTTGCGCAAAGTCAAAAAGGGTTTCTTGATGTGAACCCCTTGGACACCTCCAAAGGCTTAGCCGTTAAAGAAATCATCCAACAGTACGGGTTTGACAAAAGCAAAACCATGGCCCTTGGCGATCAAGAAAATGATTTAAGCATGATTGATGCGGTGGGGACGTTTGTGGCGATGGGTAACGCGGTGGCGCATGTGAAAGCTAAAGCCGATCTTGTGACCAGCACCAACAACGACGATGGGGTTGCTGAGATTTTAGAGAAACTCGGCTTAATCTAATTGAACATATGTTCAATAGTGTACCATTTTATTTACATTTGATTACCAATTGCTTATGATGACATTAGATAGAGGTGATTTGATGATTCAAGGATTTAAATTAACCGAAAACTTAGTTCGGTTCGAAACTGGATTTGAGGATTGGAAAGACGCTATCCGATTGAGTGCCCAAGCACTCGTCAGTGAAGAGTATATGTCGGAAGAGTATGTTCAGGCGATGATTGACAGCGTGCTTGAACATGGCCCTTACATTGTGATTGCACCCAACATTGCCATGCCACATGCAAGACCCGAAAAAGGTGCTAAAAAAGTAGGCTTTTCGATCACCGTTTGTGAACAGCCCGTAAAATTTGAAGACGACCCACAGTTTCATGCACGGCTTTTAGTGACACTCAGCTGCGTCGACGCAAACACACACCTAGAAATGATGATGGCGCTTGTCAACGTCTTAGGTGATGATGCCCAAGTGGAAAAAATCTTAACCACCCGTGATAAACAAACCATCTTAGACTTATTTAATCAGGAGGATTTAGAACATGCCTAACATCAAAGACATCACGAGAGAATCATGGATTTTAAGCACCTTCCCAGAATGGGGAACGTGGTTAAACGAAGAAATTGACGAAACCATCGTCGAGCCAAACAAGGTTGCAATGTGGTGGCTCGGTTGTACCGGGATTTGGATTAAAACCGATCAACAAACCAATATCTTAATGGATTTGTGGGTCAAAACAGGGAAAAGAAGCTCGAAGAACAAGCTAATGACGGATCAACATCAACACCAGCGGATGATTGGAGTTAAAAAACTTCAACCAAATCTGCGGGCGGTGCCTGTGGTCATCGATCCGTTTGCGATTACGAAACTTGATGCCCTTCTAGCCACACACGATCATGGCGATCACATTGATGAAAACGTGGCGGCAGCCGTCGTTCAAAATTGCCCTGGTGTGCCTTTCATTGGCCCAGAAGCTTGTACGAAGCTGTGGCGTTCATGGGGCGTTCCCGAAGAACGGCTAATCACCGTCAAGCCAGGCGACACAGTTAAGATTAAAGAAGTTGAACTTGTGGTCCTTGAATCGTTTGATCGCACGGAGTTGGTGACGGCGCCCAAAGGGAAAATCTTAAAAGGTCAACCCGTTCAGGAAATGGATGAGTTAGCGGTCAACTACTTGTTTAAAACCAATGGCGGAAATGTCTATCATAGTGGTGATTCACATTACTCAAACTATTTCGCAAAACATGGCAACGAACATAAAATTGACGTCGCGTTTGGTTCTTTTGGAGACAACCCTAGAGGCATGACCGATAAGGTGAACAGTTTTGACATTCTTAGAATGGCAGAAAGTTTAAATACGGATGTCATCATTCCGATTCATCACGACATTTGGACAAACTTTATGGCCGACCCTAAAGAAATTTTAATGCTTTGGAACATGCGTAAAAACCGAATGAAATATACCTTCACCCCATTTATTTGGGAAGTTGGCGGAAAGTTTATCTATCCTGACAATCGTCTAGACATCGAGTATCATCACCCTCGTGGATTTGAAGATTGCTTCACCATTGAACCAGATCTGCCATTTAAATCATTACTATAACAAACACTGTTAGAAAGGAGTCTTTTATGTTAAAAGTTTTAGCTGCTTGCGGTAATGGCATGGGCTCAAGCCAAATCATCAAAATGCGTATTGAACAGGTGTTAAAAGAGTTGGGTCTTGATTTCAAAGTCGATCATTGCAGCATTGGGGAAGCGAAAGGCATGTCACGCAACTACGATCTTGTCTTAGTGTCTCAACAATTTGTTAAAGATTTTCCTGCTTCAAATGACAAAACAAAAATCGTTGGACTCATCAATTTATTAAGTGCAACCGAAATCAAAGAAAAAGTCAGTTTAGCGTTAAGCTTATAATCATACGAAGCGGTCTTTGACCGCTTCTTTCTAAAGGAGAAACCGAATGAAACCAAAACTACAAGTGGCTTTAGACAACACCTCTCTTGTGGAGGCACTTCAATCACTGCGCTTATATCAAGATGCGATTGATGTGATTGAGGTAGGAACGATTTTGCATGTGGCTGAAGGCATTGAGCCTGTGCGTGTGTTAAGAGCACTTTACCCTGAAAAAATCATTCTTGCGGACATTAAAGGTGCGGACGCTGGGTCACTCCTAGCAAAACTATGTTTTGATGCCGGGGCAACCTGGATGACCGCGATTTGCTCAGCGGATGTCAACACCATGATTGGGATGAAAAAAACAGGTCAAGCGTATGGCGAAGACCGTGATGTCCAAATTGAACTGTATGGTGATTGGACCATGGAACAAGCCAAAAACTGGAAAGACGCAGGCTTAGAGCAAGTCGTCTATCATCGCTCAAGAGATGCACAAGCCGCTGGTAAAGGCTGGGATCAAAGCGATTTAGATAAACTAAGCGCCCTGACGGACATGGGATTTAAAGTGACCATCACAGGCGGCTTAGAAGTGCATGATTTGGCGCTGTTTAAAGATTTACCCATCTATTGCATAATCGCAGGTCGAAGCATTCGCGATGCTTCTAATCCTCTTCAAGCCGCAGAGGCTTTTCAAGCCGAAATTACGCGTTTATGGACTTAAGAAAAAACCCTTTAGGGGTGTATGAAAAAGCACTACCAAACTGCTTCACTTGGGAAGAAAAGTGTTTTGCTGCAAAGCAAGCCGGCTATGATTTCATTGAAATGAGTGTGGATGAAAGCGATCTTCGTCTTTCCCGGCTTGAAGAGATTGAGACGCTTACCAACACCCTCACGCCGCTGTTAAAAAAGTACAACCTCAGCATTCGTAGTCTTTGTTTAAGCGCGCATCGTCGCTTCCCTTTTGGAAGTGCCGATCCTCTCAAACGCGCTCGTGCTTATGACATCATGCAAAAAGCCATCAAGCTCGCTGACGCCTTAAACATTCGCAACATTCAACTCGCAGGCTATGATGTGTATTATGAAGACAGCACTGAAACGTCCAAAACGTTTTTCTTAAACGGCTTAATCGACGCCGCTAAACTGGCTGAACGCCACAACATTATGTTATCGCTTGAGGTCATGGACACCCCGTTTATGGGGACAATTGAACGGGCCATGCGTTACGTTGAACAAGTCTCCTCACCTTATTTAAAGGTGTACCCAGACCTTGGCAATCTCACACAGTTTAGCCCGCATCCTGAACAAGAACTCACCAATCACATCGCTCATGTGGTGGCAATTCATCTCAAAGACACGCAAAAGACTGTCTTTAAAGAAGTACCTTTCGGAGAGGGTACGGTGAACTTCGTCTCCTTGTTCAAGACACTGCAGTCTTTGAATTATCAAGGACCCTTTCTGGTTGAGATGTGGGCCAACAATCAACTTAATGAAACACTCGAAGACGTAGTATCACGACTAAAAGCTGCACGATTATGGCTCTTTGAAAGGATGATGTCTCATGCTTGAACGTTTGAAACAGGAAGTGTATGAAGCCAATTTAGAACTCGTAAAACAAGGGCTTGTCATCTATACTTGGGGCAATGTTTCTGCCTATGATGACGCGACAGGGTATGTCGTCATCAAACCCAGTGGTGTTGATTATGAACAGATGCAAGCACAAGACATGGTCGTGGTGAACCTCGAAGGTCAAGTCATTGAAGGGGCTTATCGCCCTTCAAGTGATACTCCCACCCACTGTTATCTGTATAAAGCCTTCCCGACCCTTAAATCCATTGTTCACACACACTCTGCCTGGGCCGTCATCTTCGCACAAGCACAAAAAGCGATTGAACCTTACGGTACCACGCATGCCGACTATTTTTTTGGCGCAGTCCCTTGCACAAGACCGCTGCGCGATGAAGA
>SKJA01000101.1 GCA_007116105.1 Candidatus Izemoplasma sp. | reverse complement strand
GCCGCTTACGATAATGCGCTAATCAAAGCCCAGGCTGCCAACGAGCATTATCCAAACCAATGGATTTTAGCATGTGATACCGTGGTTGCTTACAAAGGAACCTTGCTTGGGAAACCAGAAAGTGAAGCACAAGCAATCGAAATGTTGGAGTTTTTGTCAGGTAAAAGCCACGAAGTGATCAGTGCGTGTGTTTTAATTTCACCTGAGGGCGAAATTGTCAAACTACATGATTTGGCACAAGTTGAGTTTTACCCATTGAAACGACGTGAAATCGAAGCTTATGTAGACTCGAAAGAGCCCTTTGGCAAAGCGGGTGCTTACGCGATTCAAGGTGAGGCCATTAAGTTTGTTAAGCGGATTGAAGGCGATTATGCAAGTATTATGGGTCTTCCGGTCGCAAAATTATACCAATTTTTTCAAGACTTAAAAGCATTTTAAGATATCGTATCCGTGATTTGTCTGACATATGGTAGAATAAAAGAGCTATTCATCTTCATGCAAGGAGGTTCGTGATGTTCAAACTTAAAGTGCCCAAGCATCAGCGCGCACGTTTAAGAGAAAAGTTAAAAGTCATTGACTCATCCCAGTATGAGTATGTTTTGACGACGAGTGCTGAACTCATCGAACCTGGCAAAATTAACATCGTCTTTGAAGAAGAGGATGCTTTTAAAATTGCTCAACTACTGGATGCGATAGTCAAGACCGACGATGTCCATATTCTTGGGTTTAATGAACATGGTCAAAAACAACTAGAATCGCGAAAAATTCTCTATTTTACCATTGAAAATGACGATGTGATGGCAGTCCTTAGCAACAGCCGTTACGAAGTCAAAATGAAATTATACGAAGTTGAAGAAACTCTGCAAGACAAGTATTTTATCCGCGTCAGTAAATACGCATTAGTCAACTTAAACATGATCGATTACATTCGCCCGGCACTCAACTCAAAACTTCTCCTGCTCATGAAAAATGGCGATGAGGTTGAAGTGAATCGCCGATACTATAAATCATTCAAGAAAACCTTGAAACTGTAAAGAAGGGATATTGTGGCTCCGTTTATTGATGTATTTGAATTTTTTTACAATAATTTCATCGTGGTCGGAATCATCGTGCTGTCCATCACGCTTTTTTTCTTGGTTATCAGAATGTTTTACTTGGAATACCGTTTCAATAAACATCTTTCAATGCGTAAGTTAATATCGCGTAATTTAGAGCGGTATCGCAATCAACAACTCACACTGCGTCGATTCTTAGGTTTGGCCTTACCAGTGGCTTTAATCGTCTTAATTGTGATTCAAGCCTTTAACACTCGCCAACCCTTTGACGATAACTCAGTCGTTTTAGAAAACGAAGGCGACGTGATTCGAATTTATGAAAACTTTTTTGGTAAATTTTTAACCACACCCATTCAGCCCAACATTTTAGAACCCACCGAAATGACTGAAGCGACAAGAGTTCAACAAATCAACACCTATGAAAATTTTGATTTTGTTGCTCGTACTAGAAATCAAATCTTTATCCTGAACTCAAACGGTGTCGATGTTGTCGCTTGGGCAGGAGATGAGAGCACCCACGATCAACGTCTTGATTTAATTGAACTCTCTTGTGAAGCGGAACGTTTTGTGCCAGAAGGGATGTTCATACACGATAACTTATTGGTTGTAGCGGTATCCTTTGCATCAGGTCAATGTGAAGACCGCGTCATTCCGTATCATTTGAGAGAGCATAGTGTCGACGTATTCGTCTTCGATATCAGTGATTCGGACATCCCCTTGATTGAACGATTCAGTTTCTCTGGGATTTTGACCAGTCTTCGTCAGCAATCCGGTGAAGTCTTATTAAGCACAACGACCTATTTGGCTTTTGCCAATCCCAACTTCTCCTTAAACAGAGCCTTACCGCGTGTGACACACGAACGTGAAACACACGTGTTACCCATTCAAGGTATGCGCTATGTTGAAGGGACAGTACCCAATAGTTTTGTGGCAGTACATCAATTAAACATCAAGTCATCTGAGGTTCAATCGACGGGGCTTTTAACCGATTTCAATCATCAGTTACGGCTTTCATCCACAGATTTTGTTTTGATGGCGGACAGCTATGTGTTTGCGCAAGCCAGTGAAATTTTCGAGTTGCGCAATCCTGTGGAGCGCATGCGTACAGGTCTCAGTCAGTTTCGCATGACTCAAGAAGGACTCGAGTATCATGGCACCCAACTGCTCGATGGACAAAAACAATCGTTTGGACTAAAACGTTCGGAAAATCAGTTTATTGTGATTACACGTGAAACCATCCATTATCGCATTTATGTTTTAGATCACGATTTGGATGTTTTGAGTCAAAGCCTCATGTTGCCTAGATTTGTGATTGACGATGTTTTATACCATCAAAATCATTTGTATTTTCTACCACTTTCACCACTCAACCCTATCATTATTTTTGGCCAAGACAGCAGTGGTAGCTTTGAGCAGGTTCGCGAGCTAAATAACATTTTCTTGTTAGATTTCATTACAAGAATCCACAGCAACTACATTCTTGGTGCGAGTAATCTTCAAAACAACATGATCAACATTAATCTGATACAACAAGTGACCCCCAGTGAATTGAGTTTAGTTTGGCAAGACATCATAAATTATGCTGATTTTGGTTATCGCTTAGAAGAAGATCGGAATCCTTTACAAGATGTTGTGACCTTTACGTTTGAAAGTACTGAGTATCTACTCTTACCCTTACAAAGTGGTGCAGCGCTCGATTTTGAGGCGCCTACACAAACGGCGATGGTGCTTTTTGAGATGCAAGAAGAAGCCTTGCTAGAAGTTATGGCCTTTCGCCTAGGTGGTCTTGAAGCCTTCCGTTACCCATTCAGTTATCGATATTTTGCGATTGGTGACACTTGGGTGCACATCACCCCAGGAGGCGTCATTTTATCGCCATTAAACGATTTGTCACAACGGACCGTCACAATTCGATTTAACCCATAAAAAAACAGCGGTCTTAGGCCGCTGTTTTTATTGGTCTTCTGAGAAAATGCTGCCCCCATAAAGATCATACGCTACATAACAAGGAAAGTCTTCAACCTCTAAGGCGATGAGTGC
>SKJA01000026.1 GCA_007116105.1 Candidatus Izemoplasma sp. | reverse complement strand
CCTTGGTAATACTGCAACACAGGTTGATGACCCAGTGTGGCTTGTTTACAAGCCTGCAAGCCAGGACAATGATCGCACAGCGGCGCTTCTTGTAAATACGTGTTTAAGACATTGGCACCATCTTGAATCGTTTCATAGCCGATGTCGTGTGTCATGAAAAAGCTGTTTAACAGTGGATGTTCACTGAGGGCGTCGGTGAGAGATTCAATGAGGGAGGGATCATACGATTGTGTGCTTTTTTTCATTTGTTCTCACCTTCTTGTTGTTTCAGATAATCGCTAAACCAATCGACATCCATCTCGACGTTTTGCTTGCTTTTACGGCGGGGGGTGTAGCTTGGTTTGGGTTCTTTTTTCTTCGCTCGTTGGGCCTCAATGTGCTCAAGCGCGGCTTGGGCCGTGCGAATCTTTTTTCGGTTCCACTGTGCAATGACTTTTTCGAAGTAGCCAAAGGCGGGAATTTGTTGGTCGAGTTCTTGGATCACATACGCAAGCAACACATTGGTGACTTCTAGAGGCCAAGGGACTTCGGTCAACAAGCGCTCGACGATGCGTAAGTCGGCCGCAACCGGGTTGGTGCCAGTGAGGTCCGAGATCAGTTTTTTAGGATGAACCGCTTGAAAATATTCAAGATCACTGCGGTAACTGCGGGTGTGCGCTTGTGGTTTCACAAAGCCATGGGCCGCGTGAGAGAGGGTCAGCGCATCGAGTGGTTTGTTCTGTGAGAGAACGTTTAAACACACTTCATGCAGTTGACGTTCACTCAAATCATATAGAAACGTCATTTGAGCACACAGTTGCTCGAGCTCACGGGTGCGTGCGTTTTCCGGTAACAGCGTCAGTGGGAGCGTGTTGATGACTTGCTTGACATCCACAGGACTTTTCACTTGAAGAACGGCTTGGTTCGGCTTCGCATGCAGCGGTTTAAACCGTTCATCTAAGCGTTTAGAAATCTCTTTTCCTTGTGGCTTAACCTTCACGTTGAGGCGTAAACGGTCGCTTAAATCCAACACTCTATCCTGGGATATGTTGGCTTTTATGTAAGGAAACAGAGCACTTTTCACAAACAGTTTTGGCGTCATCGGTTCTTGAAGGAGATAGGTATGATGAGTGTCATCTTCATAGGTTTTCAAAAGCGCTGAAGCTTCGAGTGTCTCCCGTGCTTCTTGCAAGGCGCTGGGGGCTTGAGCAAGACTGTCGAGCAAATAACTTTGCGGGTAATGGGCTGACTTTTGATGGGTAGGATCGCATAAATGAACCAACATGGTATAAAGGCTTAACGCCAAAGACCCTATCAAAGGAAGATAGAGTAAATGGAGACTTTCGTCTTGGTCTTGGGTTAAGCGGAATGGACGTTCGACGTGGAACGTCTTCGAGTTTGCTGCCATGAGGACTCCTTCTATGGGTGTAACCCGCTGCCTTTAAATGAGAGGTCTGCTTTGAGTTTGGCCATCAAGGTCAAAATCGTCTTTTGCGGCCGTTTCAATCCCAAAAGGGCATACACTTGGGTCTTAAAATCAACCGCGGTTTCTGTGGGTAACACTTGAATGATGGTCGCAATGATGTGACCGCGTTTGCTTTTTAAGAAAAGCTCACCGTGTTGGTCATTTTCACCTTGAACGTCATAGCCCATGCTTTTGGCGTGCCGTTTGACAGCCTCTTTCACTGTCGCATAGTTGGCTTTAAAATACGGGGTTTGAAGTCGCCCATCAGGGTGTCGTTCACGCGTTTCCGCGGTGGTCGCAAACACACTCATGCAGCCACCTCCTTTAGGTGTTTTAAGAGCTCATCAAACGCTCTTTTTGTCTCTAAGATGCTTTTTGAGTTGTTGATGGTGTGGGTCGCAAGGGTGCGTTTTTTTGACACTGGCCATTGGGCCGCGATTTTCTTTTTAGCGTACGCTTCATCGATCGCATCACGGGAGGTCAAGCGCGCCATTTGCACAGCTTTCGTGGTGTACACCACCAACGTTTGATCCATCTCTTGATCAAAGCCTGATTCAAACAACAGTGGCACATCGACCACAATAATCGGCTCTTCAGCCTCTTGATGCTGGCGAATCAACGCCCGCGTCCGTTTAAGCACGTAAGGATGCACGATTGCATTGATGCGGGTTTGAGCGTCTTTGTCGTGAAACAGCGTTTGCGCCAATTTTTTGCGGTTGATTGACCCATCGACGTTGAGGTAGTCCGCGCCAAACGCATCCACGAGTTCATCGTACGGTTCTTCCCCAGGCTGCAGGGCTTGTTTGGCGATGTGATCGGTGTCAATGACTGGAATGCCGGCGTCTTTAAAAAACTGAGCAATGGTCGATTTTCCGGTGGCGATGCCGCCGGTTAAGCCTAATAGTATACTCATACAACGTCCTTTCAGCGCTTGGTTTGACAGGTGGGACAGTAATACGTACCACGTCCCCCAACCACCGTTTTAACAATCGGTGTCAAGCACGCTTTGCAGGGATGGTCTTTTCTGGTGTGGACAGTGAGTTCGTTTTGAAAGCGTCCGGAGACGCCAAGTGAACTGGTGTATGAACGGATGGAAGATCCGCCTAAAGCGACAGCCTTTTCCAAGACAGTTTGGGCACAGGACGCCACGATCTCAAGTTTCTTTTGACCGATTAAATGGGCCTTTTTTTGAGGGTGAATCCCTGCGCAAAACAACACTTCATCGACGTAAATGTTGCCTAGACCGAGGACGACATGTTGATCAAGTAACACGGTTTTAATCGCTTGTTGACGGCGTTTAAGTTTGTCTTTTAAGTACGCGCCACTGAACCCTTCATCATGGGGTTCAAGCCCTAAAGCCACAAGCGGAGGTGAGGTGAAGAGTTGTTGTGGTGTCCTTAGGTGAAAGGTGCCAAACTTTCGGACATCGTCGTAGATGAGTTTGCGACCATCGGTGAAGAAAAACGTCACATGTTCATGACGTCTTTTTGGGGCGTCATGCGTGTCGATGTAATACTTTCCTTCCATCCGTAAATGGGAGATCAACACCTCATGGTCAAAGACAAACAGTAAATGTTTGCCTCGTCTTTGAATGGATTGCAGCGTTTGGCCACACAGACGAGAGGTAAAAGACGAGACAGAGAGCTCTTGAATCATCTTG
>SKJA01000054.1 GCA_007116105.1 Candidatus Izemoplasma sp. | reverse complement strand
CGCGGGATGCTGAAAGCGGCTCGTCCAAAAACGTTTGCGGACATTGTCAAAATCTCTGGACTCTCACACGGAACCGACGTATGGCTTAACAACGCTGAAATGTTGGTCTCAGGGAAAAAGCCAGAGTTCGGGACGATTCCTTTTGAACAAGTCATTGGCTGCCGAGATGACATCATGGTGACGCTCATTCAGTATGGCTTAAAACATGAAGTGGCGTTTGAAATTTCAGAGTTCATCCGTCGAGGCCGACCACTGAAAGAACCGACCAAGTGGGAAGGCTATCAAAAAGTGATGGAAGAACATCGTTTACCAGCGTGGTATATTTGGTCGTGTGGCCAAATTCAATACATGTTCCCTAAAGCCCACGCGACAGCATACGTCATGATGGCCTTACGCATCGCTTGGTTCAAAGTTCACCGTCCGCTTTATTTTTATGCGGCCTATTTCTCAAAACGAGCGAAAGACTTCGATTTGATTGCTATGTTGGGTGGAGCCCGAACGATTGAAAACCGCATGGATGAAATCTTAAGCAAAGGCACACGTGCAACGGAGACTGAAAAACGACTCCTAACCGTCTTAGAAGTCGCGCTTGAAATGACCAAGCGAGGCTATCATTTCGAAACAATTGACATTCATGCTTCGCAAGCACGTGATTTTGTGATCACCAAAGAACACGGATTGAGAATGCCCTTTTCAGCCCTTGAGGGCTTAGGTGAAAAAGTGGCCCTTTCGATTGTCTCTGCCCGCGAGGAGAAACCTTTTACCTCCCAAGAAGACTTAAAATCACGCACCCAACTGACGAAAACCTCGTTTGATCGCTTGCTTGCGTTGGATGCGTTGAAAGATTTACCGGAAGATTCGCAAATGTCTTTATTTGATTTTTAATGCTTGATATAATACGTTCGATAACCATATAAAGGAGTGAACACTATGTTTCGTGCTTCACGTGGCTTTCGTAGCCGCAACCCATTAATCTCTCGGATGCCTCATGACTCAGCGGTGAGCTCAGGCGCTCAAGCGAGCTATGGCACATTCTTATTTAAACTCACCATTTTAGTCGGCGTCATGGTCTTAGCAGGCGCCTTGGCAATGGGCACCATTTTAGAATCTGGTGAAGTCTTTGGCGGCATTGTCTTAATGATTGCGGCGCCCATTGTGGCATTCATCAGCGTCATTGTGGCCATGCGTTCGGTCCGTTTAGCCCCTTACTTTGGGTTGCTTTATGCGCTCATGCAAGGGTTGTTTTTAGGCACCATCTCAGGTGTCTATGAACTGATTGCTGGAGACGGCATTGTCTTAACAGCACTCTTAGGCACGGCCGGAGTGTTTGTGGCGATGTTGATTTTATTCCGCTCAGGCATCATCCGCGTCACGGACATGTTCCGACGCGTGATGTTTATGGCATTGCTCGGCATCATCTTCAGTAGTTTATTTTTCTTTGTCTTATCGTTGCTTGGCCTATTTGGCGAGATGGCCTTCGGGTTTTATTTTGTCATTGTCATCATCAGCGTCATTGTCGCCTCACTGTATCTCGTGATTGATTTTGACAACATTCAAACCCTCATCGATTCAGGGTCTGATCAGCGCTATGAATGGATGTACGCGCTCAGTCTTTTAGTGACCGTCGTCTGGCTTTACATAGAACTGTTGCGGTTGTTGCTGATTTTATCACAACGTCGTCGTTAACCAAGAAAGCGCGTTTAACGCGCTTTTTTAACCTACTTTTAAAGGAGTGAATGACATGAGTACTTGGTCTTTAGATGCCCTATTTAAAGGGTACGATGATCCCCATTACACCAGCACCCTATCGCACATTGAAAGCACCCTCAAAGAAGCCCGTATTTGGCTTGAGAAACACCCGCACTCGTCCTCGTTAGAAGCCTTAAAAGAGGGCTTAGCTTTAAGCCGTACGCTACGCAAAGAGCTGTTGCTTGTGGGTGCGTTTGTGAACTTGTCGTTGGCGACCAACACCACCGATGAAGCCTCGTTAAAAGCGATGCAGACGGTTCAAGGATTGCAAGCTGCGGCCACACCCTTTATGACTGGGTTCCACCATTTTGTCGCGTCTTTAGACAATCTTCAAACCCTGTTAAATGACCCCGATGTGGCAGCCTACACGTATTTCTTAACGTCTTTACAAGACCGTGCGCGCTATCAATTAAGCGACGTGGAAGAAACGTTGTTAGCAAAACTCACACAAACAGGATCGTCCGCTTGGTCACGCCTACAAGGCGAGTTGACCAGCACTTTAGAAGTGCCTTTCCGCAAAGAACAACGCAACCTCTCAGACATCCGAAACTTAGCCCACGATGCTGACCCTCAAATCCGTAAAGAAGCCTATGAAGCTGAACTAAGCGCATACCGCAGCGTTGAACGCGCGGTCGCGAGCAGCTTAAATGCGATTAAAGGCGAAGTGCTCACCGTCACCCAAATGCGCGGGTATGACAGTCCTTTAGCTCAAGCGGTTCATCAATCACGCATGGAACCCGCCACACTTGAAGCCTTGATTCAAGCGATGCAAGAAGCCTTGCCTCAGTTCCGTCGGTATTTAAAACGTAAAGCGGCTTTGCTTGGCCATGCTGAAGGATTGCCTTGGTATGATTTGTTTGCGCCCATCGGCCAGTCGAGTACGACGTTCACCCCAGCGTCGGCGATGGCGTATGTGATCAAACAGTTCAAAACCTTCTCCGACGATTTAGCCGCCTTAGCCACCCGTGCGTATGAAGAAGCGTGGATTGATTTTTACCCTAAATCAGGCAAACGTGGTGGGGCCTTCTGTTCAAACCTACACCCAATCCAACAAAGTCGGATCTTAACCAACTTTGAAGGCTCATTCTCAAACCTCATCACCCTTGCGCATGAACTGGGTCACGCCTATCACGGCGACCGTATTTTTAAAGAAGACATCTTGAATGCCTCTTACACCATGCCGGTGGCTGAAACAGCCTCCACCTTGTGTGAAACCATCGTCAAGAAAGCCGCCATTCAAGACGCCGCAAACGACGATGAGAAAATTTTCTTGCTAGAACAATCCATCATGGGTTCAACCCAGGTCATTGTCGACATCTTATCCCGCTATACCTTTGAAAACGCCGTCTTTGACGCACGTAAAAAAGG
>SKJA01000140.1 GCA_007116105.1 Candidatus Izemoplasma sp. | reverse complement strand
GCAGACGATGAGTATCGTATGATTGAAGCACGTTGTCAAATGCTAAACATCCCGTTTTATGGCACACATTTGACGTTTGAACACATGCGTAATTTTCAAGCAAATGCTCGAGCTGCTCGGTTAAGCTTCTTCCTTGACGTTGCTCAAAAAGTAAACAGCAATACCGTGGTTTTGGCTCATCATTTTGATGATCAAATCGAAACCTTGATGATGCGGATGCTTAAAGGCACTTCGTGGCAAACGTGGGAGGGGATGAAAACACGCCAACAGTATGCGAACCGGACACTGTATCGACCGTTGCTGTCTATCACAAAAAAAGACCTATATGCGTATGCTGAAACACAGAAGCTCACGTTTTATGAAGATGTCTCTAACAAGAGTCTTTCCTATCAAAGAAACCGTATTAGGCATCAAACGCTTCCTTCCTTAACGCAACGAAACCCACAGATTATCTCTCAATTGGACACTCTTAGAACTCTGGTAAAACGCTTCAATCAATGCTTTAATGACCATGTATCAGTCTCGTTAAGTTCTACTTTGAAGCATTCAACATTGCTCGCTTATCCTGCATCTTATCAACAACACTTCTTCTTTAATTGGCTCAAACATTGGTCTAAAAAACCACGAAGTCATCTTCAAGTGAAGTCTTGGCTAAACGCCATCACTCATCAAAAAGAGCCTCTGTATATCTCTCTGTCAAAAGACCGTACGCTTTGTTCTGCGTATGGAAATATTTGGATAGAGTCTATCAAGGAACCTCCGAAATATATTTCTATTTCAAATTTCGGCGAATACCGTATTGAAGCTCACTATGGCGTCCTTGTATCTAAAGAAAAAAACTTGTCCCAACCGTCACAAACGTGGGAACTATGTTATAATGAAGCCACATTTCCCATTATTCTTAGACATCGCAAAAAGGGCGATGTTATTCTTATGTCTTACGGCCATAAGAAGGTTAAGAACCTGTTGATTGATTTAAAAATCCCTCAACCACAACGCTCACAACTTTGGCTTATTGAGAGCCAAGGTGATGTGTATGGCATTCTAGGTTTACCCATTCAAAGAGATTGTCGAACCTGTGCCAAAAAAATCTATCTAACAGAGGTGTCTTATGCTCAATCGTGACATTGCTGAAGTCTTGGTTTCGCGTGACGAAATTAACAGCATGGTAAAACAACTAGGGCACGCCCTAACCGAAGACTATAAGTCAAAGAATCCTTTAGTCATTGGTCTTCTCAAGGGTTGTATCCCCTTTATTTCTGACTTACTCAAAGAGCTCGACTTCATTCTTGAAATCGACTTTATGGATGTCTCAAGTTATCACGGCGGACTACAATCGACGGGTGATATTAAAATCATTAAGGATTTATCAACGCCTGTGAAAGGTCGTCATGTCCTTATCGCAGAAGACATCGTCGATTCAGGCCGCACGATTCAAGCCATTCGTGCTTTGTTACTGTATCGAGGGGCCCTTTCAGTGAAAGTGGTCACGTTACTCGACAAGCCCAAAGGGCGCGTCGTTGAACTGCAACCTGATTACATTGGCACTACCATTCCGGATGCTTTTGTTGTCGGCTATGGTTTAGACTATCAAGAACGTTACCGAAATTTACCGTACGTCGGCACCTTAAAGCCGAGTGTGTACGCATCGACCGAGGAGTGAAAACATGGCTCAAAAACAACCCCCAAAAAGACCAATGAATACACGTGCCAATCAAATCGGGAATTTGGTTGTCATGATGTTAATTTTGCTATTTGTGTTTTCTGTCATTTGGGCATTTACACAAAATGACACTGAACCCAGACAGCTCAACGTCACAACATTTTTTACAGAGTTAAATTCTGGCAATGTTGAGACGATTCGTTCAACACCCATCACCGGTGAAAGTAATGTCGGTGCCTTCGTCTTAGAAGGTCGCCTTCGCTCAGGTGACGATTTCGTTTTAGAGGTTCCTAACTCAACGACCTTAGACGAAATTCGTGTGATCGCAACCGCAAACAACATTCCTTTTGTGCATACAAGAGCTTCAACCTATAACTTTTGGAATGTTCTTATCATCTTACTACCCATTATTTTAATCGTAATCTTTATTGGCTTCTTCATGCGCTCAAGCGGCGGAAACAACCGTGCGTTTGATTTCGGAAAAAGCCGCGCTAAGCTCAATCGTGGGAAAACCACCACCTTTAAAAACGTTGCTGGGGTAGATGAAGAAAAAGAAGAGCTTTCAGAAATCATTGATTTCTTGAAAGATCCAAAAAAATACATCGCTCTTGGTGCTCGCATTCCTAAAGGGGTCTTATTGATTGGTCCTCCAGGAACTGGTAAAACACTGTTGGCGCGGGCTGTAGCCGGTGAAGCCAACGTCCCATTCTTTAGCATTTCTGGTTCAGACTTTGTTGAAATGTTTGTTGGGGTAGGTGCTTCTCGTGTTCGTGACATGTTCAAAACAGCGAAGCAAAGTTCACCTTGTATCATTTTCATCGATGAGATTGATGCGGTTGGACGCCAACGTGGGACAGGTCTTGGCGGTGGCCATGACGAAAGAGAGCAAACACTCAACCAATTACTCGTAGAAATGGATGGCTTTGGTGCCAATTCAGGGATTATTGTCCTTGCAGCAACCAACCGTGCTGACGTCTTAGACCCTGCTTTATTGCGTCCGGGTCGTTTCGACCGTCAAATCACCATCAGTCGTCCAGATGTTAAAGGACGTCAAGAAATCTTAAAAGTTCACGCACGCAACAAACGCATCGACACGTCTGTGACATTTGAAGAAATTGCTCGACGTACACCTGGGTTTACGGGTGCAGATTTAGAAAACCTCTTAAATGAAGCCGCCTTACTTGCCGCACGTTCAAACAAACCTGCGATCAAGATTTACCACATCGATGAAGCGGTTGACCGTGTGATGATGGGTCCTGCTAAAAAGTCTCGTGTCTTCTCTAAACGTGAACGTAACTTTATTGCATGGCATGAAGCGGGTCATGCTGTCCTTGGTTTAAAACTCGACAACGCCAACATCGTCCATAAAGTAACCATCATTCCTAGAGGTCAAGCAGGTGGCTATAACTTGATGTTGCCTGAAGAAGAGGAATCCTTCCTCATGACTCGTAAAGCATTACTCGACCAAAT
>SKJA01000156.1 GCA_007116105.1 Candidatus Izemoplasma sp. | reverse complement strand
CGCATCGTCGGCTGGTTGAGAGAAACGTGAAGACTCAAGTCTGAGCGTTTCAACAAAACTGGACCGGGTGCTTGGACGTTGAAGTGCGTGTTGATCTTGGGCTGGGCTTGCGGCTTGAATGACGGTGAATGTCGACAAGCCAATGAGGCCTAAAATGGCGAGTTTTCTAATTGCGGACAACACGATAAAACACCTCCAGACCCACATCAGCGACGAGTGTAAACAGTTCGGTGACGAGAATGTAAATGATAAAGAAACTTAAAATCAGCATCGCCATCGTGAACGCTGAAATCGCAATCGATTGAAGCGTTTCTTTGACACCGTAAAAGTGTGTTTCTTTCACCATAAAGAAGAAATAGATGGCGGTGACTAGGATGCTCACGGTTTGAATAAAGGTTAAAATAAACGCTTCATTAAACGTTAAGCCATTGGAGATGATGGCCAGCACCGGGAGGGTCAAGAAATAGGGTGCGAGCGCATACACGGTGGTGACGTAAACATCTTTTAAACGGCCCTCACCCTCACGAATGGTGCCGATGAGGAAATTACAAAAGACCCATAAAAGAATCGGTAAAATGATGCGTACAAACTCTTCAAACACGTTGATGTTGTTTAAGTTGCGGAAGTTAAACAAAAAGTTTAGGTTGTAGAGATAGTAAATGTAAAAGAGAAAGTAAAGCGCTAAAAGAACGGTCACAGACGAGGCGTTGACACGGTCTTTTCGTTTAATGTAATAGCTGCTGTCGGCGGGGTTTCTTAAGTAGGTAAAGAGGTATAGAATGTCGTCGAGTACTTTGACACGACCACGCACCTTACGCACGCCTTCCTTGATGGGGTTGGTGAATCGGTCCATAAAATGGGCTTTGCTGTTCACCATAAAGCCTATAAGAAAGACAAAGAATCCCATCACGCCGACGCCCGCATTGCGCATCAACCATTCGTTACGCACTTCCCAAAACGCTTCACTGTAGCCTTCTCTTTCAAAGGCAATACGGAACTCTGTTTGCGCTTGTTGGAACTGACTTAGACTAAAATAAGCGTTTCCTAAGCCACGGTGCGCCAAATCGAAAAAGTCATTCATCTTCAAGACTTCTTGCCAGGGACCTTGAGAGGCAATGTAATCGCCCTCTTGGAAAAGTGCTAAGGCATCGTGAACTAAGGTCGCAAACTCAGTGGGCACCAAAATGGTCAGATCACGACTCGCACGGTCGATGACATATAAGTTAAAGTCACGGTCAACCGCAATCCCTGAGGGGTTATTGAAAAGACCTTGAATTTGGTTCGAGGTATCCGCACCGCCAAATAGGAACAACAAGTTGCCTTCTCGGTCGTATTCAAAAATGCGGCCGTTGCGGGTGAGGACATAGATGTTACCAATGGGTCCTACAAACACATCGACTAAATCCGACGCATTGAACATCTGGGGCAGCAAATTTCCGCCACTGATGTTTAAACGACGGACGCCGAAGCCCTCAACACCCAAGGACACGGTGTGGATGAGGCCTCGATCATCAATGGCCATGTTGGAAATTTCTGGGGGAATGAGGTTGAACAGACGTGCTCGTTGTTCTTCAGTGAAAAAGGTTTGTTGTAAGACGGTTCTTAAGTTGGGTTGAATGATGTTGGTCCCGAAATAGCCAAGGAAGTCCCCATTGGGGGAGAACTGGGCCAAGCCTCGGGTCCCTAAGTTTAAGATAAAGACGTTGCCACGAGGGTCACTGATGATTTTTCGAGGTTCAAACTCTTCCGTTCCAAAAAGCGGTGAGTTTGGTCGGGTAAACGTTTGTAAAATGTTCCCATCCGCGTCTAAACGGTAGGCGATACGAGCACTGCGATCCGCCACGAAGATGTCCCCATCTGCGTTCGCAAAGACACCGGTTGGATTGATGAGAAACGTTTCGCCAATCACCCGGACTTCTTCTGTTTCTAAGTCAAAGACGATGATGCGTCCTTGATTCGGGGCGACTTGAGACGCGATGTAAAGACGATGGTTTGAACTGATGTGAATATCGAGTGGTTCACCGATGTCAATTCCGCCCAACATCGAGGTGGTCGAAATAGGAACATACGCTGTTTGTGTTTGGACCAGTCGCCGATTGCTGACGGTGTAGGTGTCGTAACGCACACCTGTTTCCGCGTGGACTTCTGTACTAAACCCTAAAAGTACAAGAACGAATAGGAGTGCGAGTGTGAATTTTTTCATCATTTAATGCCAGAATGCGCCATCGTGTTCATGACTTTACTTTGTAAAAAGATAAAGATCACGATGTTTGGCACGAACATGATCAAGGCAGCCGCAGCCTGCATACCTTGTCCAGCAATAGGGTTTCCTTGGACAGCCGCAAGGGTGGAGAAATAAAACGCGAGGGTGCGCATCGAGTCATCGTTGACAAACAGCAATGACCCTGAAATGTCATTCCACAACAATTGAAACGATAAGATGCCCACCGTTGCAATGGCCGGTAGAATCACTGGGAAGACAATCTTTAAAAACACTTGCATTTCACTCGCACCATCAATTTTTGCACTTTCGATGATTTCGTTGGGTGTTTGATCAATGAACTGTTTGACCAAAAATAGACCTACAGGAATCGCAATCAACGGTAAAATGAGTGCCATAAAGTTGTCGATTAAGCCCAATCTTGCGACCGTTAAATAGCGGGGGATGACCACCGCAATCGGCACAAACATGAGCGCTAAGGTGTTGATTTCAAAGAGTAATTTTTTGCCTTTAAACTTTAATTTTGACAGTCCATACGCGGCGGTTGAGGTGACCATGATGCTTAAAAACACCCCCACACTCGTCACGAGTAAACTGTTAAATAGAAATCGGCTAAAGGGAACCCCCCCATCCGAGGCGAGCTGGCTTAAGTTGCGGAAGTTCGCGAGGGTTGGGTTGCGCACAAAAAAGCGTGGGGGAAACGCAAACAGTTCGTTCGTTGGTTTAAACGCATGAAAGAGAATGAAGATGATGGGCAAGGCAACAAAAAGCGCCATTGGTAAGAGGACCATGTAGAACTTAATTTGACTACGATGAAACGATTTAGGATTGATTTTCATTCCTTTAAAACTAGCCATGTTGACTCACCTATCCTTTCTCACCTAAGAGGCTAAAAGTGACTTTGCTGATGGTGTAAATCAT
>SKJA01000118.1 GCA_007116105.1 Candidatus Izemoplasma sp. | reverse complement strand
GATTTCAAGACGCCTGTTCAAGTCCTTAAAGCCTACGGATTTGAGTATGCCCAACTACAGAGTGAGGTTTGGATTAAAGCCAATCTTACAGACACTCACATCCGTGCTTTGCACCTCTTAAAGGTCCCTAAAGGTTCTCAGCGAATCATGATGGAGATTGCTTATGACGGCACTTTGTTTGAAGGTTTTCAGCGGCAAGCGTCGTCCGTTCGGACAGTCCAAGGAGAGCTAGAATCAGCCCTTTCCCACCTTCATCCGGAAGTCATCACCCTGCATCCTGCCTCAAGAACAGACAAAGGGGTGCACGCCCAAGGTCAACGCATTCAGTTCGATACGCATCAACCCCATACTAAAGAGCAGTACTTGAATATTCTTGCAAAACTTCTTCCGCGTGACATCCAACTACAAGAGGTAACTTTTGTTCCGAGTGTCTTTCATGTTCGCTACGATGTATGGATGAAAACCTATCACTATCGACTGTCCCAAAACCCGCCCATCACGCGTGTGCATCAAGTCTATCGCACCCATCATCCGGATCTTGAGACGATTAACAAGCGCTTGGCTGTGTTTGTGGGAACCCATGATTTTGCAAATTTCGCGAAGTTAAAAGGCGTCTACACTACGGTGCGGACCTTGACGGTAGCGAAGGCGTATCATGACAATGAAGACGTCATTGTCGAAATTCAAGGCAGAGGCTTTGCTCGTTATATGGTTCGCATGCTAGTGGGCGCCGTGTTGCGTTATGATGAAGCGCGGTTAACTCAAGCACTCAATGAACCGACCAAACCCATAGCGAAACATTTAGCACCCGCACACGGTCTAACCTTACACAACATTCAATACAGACAAGCTTAAGGGCTAAGCCAAAGCTTGTCTTTTTATTGACAGACGTTGTATTAAAAATCAACTTATGCGATAATAACATAAGCAGAATGGAGGCACTCAATTGAACAGTCATTTCATCACCTTTGAAGGCCCTGAAGGCTCAGGTAAAACCTCTGTGATTGAAGGGGTTAAACATCGTTTAACCCAAGAAGGCTACGATGTGTTAATCACCCGTGAACCCGGGGGAGTCCCAATCGCAGAGGCCATCAGAAACATTATTTTAGATGTTAAAAACACCGCTTTAGATCCAATAACTGAAGCGCTTTTATTTGCGGCAAGCCGTCGCCAACACGTTTTAGAAGTCATCGAACCTGCTTTAGCACAGGGGAAAGTGGTGCTGTGCGATCGATATGTCGATAGCTCACTCGCCTACCAAGGCGTTGGACGTGGGCTGGGTGTTGACACCGTGTTTGAGTTAAATCGCTTTGCGATTCGTGATTTATTGCCCAGTCGTACCCTTTTTATCGATGTGCCACCAAAAACCGGACTCGATCGCATCCAACAACGTGAAGGCCATTTGGACCGCTTGGATCTCGAAAGTCTAACGTTTCATGAAAAAGTTTATGAAGGGTATCGCCAGTTGGCTCAAACATACCCTGATCGGATTCGCATCATTGACGGTCTTAAACCACTTGAAGAGGTTATTTCGGATGCCACACGCATCCTTCTAGAAACACTCACAAAGGAGTAATGTCATGGAACTTCAAGCAGCCTATGAAGCCCATCGTCCCATCATCGATCAGCTTAAAGCGGCACTCGCGAAAAAGATGTGCGCTCATGCGCTTATTTTTGAAGCGCCAAAAGGTGCCTATGCGTTTGAGTTAGGGTTGATTTTTGGTCAGCTTCTTTATGGTGAGGAAGATCCCAATGTAGGCGGCACTCACGCTGCGCGCATTGCCCATGAAACACACCCCAACCTTGTGGTGATTCGCCCAACGAAACAGTTCATTTTAAAAGAGGATATCCTTGCGTTACAAAGAAACTTTAACCAAACAGCCCTCGAACCTGGACCTAAGCTTTACCTTATCGATCAAGCCGATCGCATGAACCCACAAGCCGCTAACGCCTTATTAAAGTTTTTAGAAGAACCGCACCCAGACATCTATGGCGTCTTAATCACAGAAGACGCTTCAAGACTTTTACCCACACTTCAATCTCGGTCTCAAAAACTGACGCTGCCAAGTCTCTCTCAACCACTCTTGCAGTCGTTGTTAGAGGCGGAAGGCTTTGAACGAGATGACGCACATTTAGCGAGCGTTTTAAACGCCCATTTTGAAAGCGCCAAAGGGTTTTTAAATGATGCGCTCACGCAGCAAGCACTCGACATGGTCGATTGGGCTTATGAGAAGCTTCTTGAAGAAACATCCCTATTGATTCCAATGCAAAAGCAGTTTCCTGAATTGATCAAAGATAAAGCCCTGTTTGAGCGCTTCATTGATATCATGATGGTCTATCAAAAAGACATCATTTGTGTTAAAATGGAGGCGCAACCATCGCTCGTCTTTCATGAGCACTACGAAAAAATGACACGACTTGCGAAACGCAAAACACGGTCTCAATTGCGTGATGAGTTCGCGGCAATGATTACCTTGAAAGATCGTTTAACGCACCCGATTCACCTTCCCTTAGCGTTTGACAATCTGATGATGCGTTTAGAAAGTGAGCAGTCCATATGAACAACACCGTAGTCGGCATTCGTTTTAAAGCCGTTGGCAAAAAATATTATTTCGACCCCCAAGACATCCACCTAGAGCGTGGTGATTTTGTGGTGGTTGAAACGGTTCGCGGCTTAGAGTTAGGTACGGTCATCGAAGGCCCTAAAGAAGTCGACGAAGCGGCACTGATTGCGACACTGAAACCAGTGTTAAGAAAAGCAACAGAAACCGACATTGACATGCATGAGAAAAACAATCGTGTCATCCCAGAAGTGGTCACCACTTGTGAGGCCTTGGTTCAACAAAACAAGCTTGAGATGAAACTGCTCTCAGCGGAATACACCTTAGACCGGGGCAAACTGATTGTCTATTTCACAGCAGAAGGACGCGTCGATTTCCGGGAACTGGTCAAAGATTTAGCAAGCACGTTTAAAGTAAGAATTGAACTTAGACAAGTTGGCGCGCGTGATGGCGCGAAGTTTTTAGGTGGGATAGGGCCTTGCGGTTATCTTTTATGCTGCAACACCTTTTTGGGAGAGTTTGAAGCCGTCTCCATCAAAATGGCTAAAAATCAAAACCTCTCGCTGAATCCAACCAACATCTCAGGCCTATGTGGTAAATTATTATGTTGTATTCG
>SKJA01000165.1 GCA_007116105.1 Candidatus Izemoplasma sp. | reverse complement strand
ATGGTGACGATCATGATGAGCACATTTCGGATAAAGCGCACAACACCACTTCGGGTAATCTGGTTTTGATCAATCATAATCATGTTGCGTTCTTTAAACGTGATTTTCCGTCCAATGATTAACCAAAAGAGCGCCAACCCCATGATCAAACCGATGCCGCCAAACTGAATGATGATCAACAACACCACTTGACCAAAAGACGTAAACACGTCTTTCACCACGATCGGTGTTAACCCCGTTGTAGAAAGCGCACTCGCTGAGACAAACAACGCATCAAGAAACGACACTGATTGCCCTGCTTGAATGCTCGGGGGAAGACTTAAAAAAATGGCGCCAATAATCATCGCGAATAAGTAACTAAACACAAAACCGCGGATCATTGATCCAAAGAAAATGTTCTTAAGAAACTTTATAAACTTCATATCCATCACCTATTCTACATTTACCCTACCTAAAACTGATTAAACGAACCCCGTCTTTGGTTGAGTGAACCTACTTCGATACACCGATTATATCAAATAAAACCGACTTAGCAGTATTTTTTATGAACAGACTCCCCACCACAGTGAACCGCCGGTCATTTCATAGTCTGCTTCCATTGAAAAGAACCCTAGGGCACAGCGGTCAAAACCACACCACCGTAAGATTCAAGAAACAAAAAAGAAGCCGGTAAAGGCTTCTATTTTTTATTTAATGGCAGGGGTGACAGGATTCGAACCCGTACTAACGGTTTTGGAGACCGCTGTGCTACCATTGACACCACACCCCTAGGGTGGTGGTGGGGGACGGATTCGAACCGCCGAACCCTAAGGAGTAGATTTACAGTCTACCGCGTTTAACCACTTCGCTACCCCACCACATATCAGAAACGCTTAATCATTATAGCAAACCACGATTTCAAAAGCAATACAAGTATACATAAAAAAAACACACCGTTTCGGTGTGTTTTTGAGCTTACAGTGCGGTCGCAGGATAACCCGCTGTTTCAATAATCGCTTGAATTTCGGCTACCGATTTATCCGTTTCACCAACTTCAACCGTATGTGCTTCTAAATCAATGGCTACTTTTTCGACCCCTTGTGCTTTTAGGGCACGGTCAATGGCCATTAAGCAATGACCGCAACTCATTTCAGGTACACTAAATTTCATCGTTACATCGCCTCCTTTTTCAGTTTTTATGATATCAAATTCAGGAAGTTTCGTCCATTTTAAACGCAACGCGTTCATCACCACCATGATCGAAGAAAACCCCATCGCTGCAGCCGCTAAGACCATCGACAAACGACCTGTGGCGGCTAACGGAATCGCCACGAAGTTATAGGAGAATGCCCAGAAGAAGTTTTGATGGATGTTTCTAAGGGTAGCTTTAGACATCGCCATGGCTTTCAACACCAACCCGAGGTCATGACTCATCAACGTCACATCGGAAGAATCAATCGCGACATCGGTACCATAGCCCATCGCCATCCCGATATCCGCAAGTTTCAACGCGGGCGCGTCGTTGATGCCGTCGCCTACAAACGCGACTTTCATGGTTTGTTGCAACTCTTTGATGATGTCTGCTTTTTCATGCGGTAACACAGACGCATACACACGTTGAATGCCCAGTTCAGCCGCAATCGCTTCGGCCACACGAGGATGGTCCCCGGTGATCATGATTGTTTCTAAGCCTTTTGCATGCATCGCTTGAATCACCGCTTTTGAGGTCGGCTTGAGTTCATCGCGGACCGCGTACACAGCTTCAACTTTTCCGTCATAGGCGATAAAGTTCACGGTTTTAGCTTGGTTGATCCATGCTTCATATTCTTTATCTAGCGCGCTGGTGTCAAGCTCTAAGCTCTCCATCAGTTTGGCCGAACCAACCGCTATGACTTTTCCATCGACCTTGCCTTGAAGCCCTTTCCCTTGAACTGTTTCAAAATCTTTCACCGCTACTGGCGTGAGTTCTTGGTCTTTTAAGTACGCCACGAACGCCATCGCAATAGGATGTGTTGATTCTTGTTCTAAACCGTAGGCAAAGGGTAACACCTCTTGGTTCCCTTTAAAATCGGTAACAACAGGTTTCCCTTGTGTGAGTGTCCCTGTTTTATCAAACGCCACCGCTTCGATTTGATTGGCGAGTTCAAAGAATTCTCCGCCTTTATACAAGATATGATTTTGGGCTGCTTTTCCGTTCCCCACTAAAATACTGGTGGGCGTAGCTAACCCTAGGGCACATGGACAACTGATGACGAGAATGGCCACACTGCGTGTGAACGAAGTGACGAAATCAAAATCCAAAAACCAAAAGTGCACCACGAAGTTTCCAATCGCAATCAAAACAACGGCTGGGACAAAATACGAGGCAATCTTATCTGCGGTCCGTTGAATGGGTAATTTTTCTGCACTGGCTTCTTCAACCGTTGCCACAATTTGAGCCAGCATCGTGTCACTGCCCACTTTTGTGGCTTTGAAGATCAGCTTAGATTGCTGATTGATGGTCGCCCCAACCACGGCGGAGCCTTTCTTTTTAAAGACTGGAATTGATTCTCCTGTTAACATCGATTCATCCACATAGGATTCACCGTCAATGACTTCGCCATCGACCGGGATTTTCTCATGGGCTAAGACCATCACATGGTCTCCTACTTGAACTTGATCCACTGGGACCATCACTTCATTCCCACCAACCACTAAGCGAGCTTCTTTGGCACCTAAGCCTAATAAAGCCACCAAAGCATCTGTGGTGCGTTCTTTGGCTTTATGTTCAAAGTAATTCCCAATCAACACCATGGTGATGATGAGCGCACTGATTTCGAAGAAGTACTCCACATGCGCGTGACCTTGTAGTGCTTGATGATAAATCAATAAATAAACACTGTAGGCATAGGCGCTGGTCGTTCCGATGACCACTAAAATATCCATGCCTAAAACCTTTTGTCTTAAACCCTTATAAGCCGCGACATAAAAGCGGCGACCAATCCAAAACTGAACGACACCCGCAACAACCAATTGAAAGTATCCGTCTTTTAAAAACATCGGAACCGGCAAAAAGGAAAACCATGCTAAATGACCAAACATTGCATACAGCAATGGAAGTGAAAAAGCAATGGCGATCATCATCTCCCGTTTCATCTTTTGACGACTTTTCTTCGCTTCATCTAAGGTTTCTTCTAATACGGCTTTGTAGCCCGCTTTATTGATGAGGTTGGCAATCTCGACCAACT
>SKJA01000164.1 GCA_007116105.1 Candidatus Izemoplasma sp. | reverse complement strand
TCTTTATAGGAGACTCGCTCTTTGCTGACGTAATCGTTCATCTCGCCCCCAAATTCAAAGGGTGCCAGTGCATTGAGCAAGGATTCTTTTCCATATAATACGCCAATTCCTGTAGGCCCACACATTTTATGCCCTGAAAACGCCAGAAAGTCGACCCCAAGCGCCGCGACGTCAATGGCCATGTGGGGCACAGCTTGAGCCGCATCAATGACGGTGAGGGCGCCCACGGCGTGGGCATGTGGGATGAGTTTTAAAAGTGGGGTCACCGTGCCCATCGTATTGGATACGTAGGTCAACGCGACGATTTTGGTCTTTGAGGTAAGGGTGTTTAAGAACGCCTCTTCGGTGATCTCACCCTGGGCGGTTAAAGGCACATACGTTAGCTGTGCACCGCTGAGTTTTGCGGCTTCGACCCAAGGCAAATAATTGGAGTGGTGTTCGAGTTCACTGAGTAAGATTTCATCGCCTGGCTTGAGTGTTTTAGCCAACCCATGGGCGACGATGTTGAGCGCATGAGACGTCCCTTTGGTAAAGACGATTTCGTTGCGTTTCGCATGCAGAAAACGAGCCACACGATCGCGGGCGGTTTCATACGCCTGGGTCGCTTCGTAGCCGAGTTCATACACACCGCGATGGACATTCACTGGGAATTCTTCATAGTAGCGGTTCATGGCGTCCATGACCACACGCGGGGTGAGCGATGAAGCCGCGGTATCCAAATAGGTCACGGCTTTGCTTTGTAAGACCGGAAAGTCTTCTTTTCGGGAACGTATACTCATAATTACCTACAACGTTTTTGTCGTTAAAAGGGTGCGAATATGTTCATCCATCACAGGATTGGCCAACAGTTGTGATAATGGCGCTAAGAAGCCATTGATGATCAAACGCTCAGCTTCTTTTTTGGTGAGCCCACGGCTCATCATGTAATAGAGTTGTTCTTCATCAATGCGGCCAACCGCAGCCCCATGACCCGCTTCAACATCGTATTCATCGATCACTAAGAGCGGATTGGCATCCAAACGCGCTTTCGGTGCTAAGACCACGCCTTTGGTGCTTTGGAAGGCTTTCGATTGACGCATGCCTTTGAGAATTTTACCCATGCCTTCAAACGTCAAAAAGCTCTCGTTGTTGGCCACACCATAATGCTCGATGTTGCCGGTTGAATCGATGGCCCGGTGTTCGACCAAGGTGCGGATGAACGCTTCTTGAGTTTGGTCGGTGAGGGCGACGACTTTGACGAGCGATTCGCTTTGATAGCCCAAGAGAATGTGATGGGTGTTTTGTTGGGTGAGGGCTTCGCCAAAGACGGCGAGCGTATACGTCGCTTTGGCGCGTTCATGAATGTGCGCAAAGCGGTTGAGTGAGACGGCCGCATGTTGCGTGTGCGCAGACAGGGAGAGGTATTCTAACGTAGCATAGGCGCCCACCGCAGCGTGGCTGACTAAGTTGATGCCCGCTTGCGTGGCGTTGCCTAAGTATTCAAAAAGTGTTAAGGCGCTTTGATCTTCAAGCGTTAGGTGTGTTTGATGAATGAGATCGTCTTCACCTTGAAGGGTAAAGAGGTACAGCGTTTCATGAATCTTAACCCCTTTGGGGACGGTCAGCGAGAGCACACTGTTGGTGTGGTCTAAGTTAAAGCTCACCGCGGGGTCGTTTAAATCAAAATGCGTCGCATCGAGGGTGAGGTTTTGGGTGATGACAAGCGCATCGAACGCGGGTGAGAGTTTGCGGTAAAGCAACGCACCATCGCGGACAACAAGCACATTGTCAACGGCTTCAACGAGCGTTTTGAGCGCCGGTGAAAGCACGTTTAAGGGCGCGGCCATCTTAAAGCGCTTCTTTCTTCGAAGGATTTAAGAAAACCGGTTCTTTGTCTTCGACGATGACACGTTCATCGTCGATGCCGAGTTCTTCTTTTAACCAATCGTACCCCTGTGCGTCGATCTTTTTCATTAAGGATTGATCCCCTGTTTTCACGATGCGTCCTTGCATCATGACATGGATGATGTCGGCGTTGATGTACTCCAAAATCCGTTGATAATGGGTGATCATCAACAACCCTAAGTCTTCACCTTGCATCGCTGAGACGTTATCGCCCACAATCTTTAAGGCATCCACGTCTAGTCCAGAATCGATTTCATCGAGAATGGCAATGCGCGGTTTTAGCAGTTTCATCTGTAAGATTTCATTGCGCTTTTTCTCGCCCCCCGAAAAGCCATCATTTAAGTAACGATGCGGGACATCGGATGCCATCTTTAAATCATCGAGCGCTTTGTCGTAGGACTTAATAAAATCAAAAAGCGCCAAATGCTCGCCTTCTTCTAAGCGGGTTTCAACCGCTGTTTTGAGGAAATCCGAGTTCGTGACACCAGGCACTTCCATCGGTGCTTGCATCGCTAAAAATAAGCCTGCACGCGCACGTTCGTCGGTTGCCATCTCGAGCACGTCTTCTCCGTCTAGGGTGATGGAGCCTTGGGTTACTTCATAACGCGGGTGTCCCATAATGACACTCGCAAGGGTGGATTTACCGGTTCCGTTAGGGCCCATAATCGCATGGGTTTCACCGGCTTTGATGGTGATGTTAACGCCTTTTAAAATGTCTTTATCATCGACTTTGGCGTGCAAGTCTTTGATGATGAGTGTCGCCATAAATAGCCTCCTTTAAGCAATCAATTCATTATAACGTCTTGTCATACAAATTGCCACCGTCACGCGCATAAAAATTGTCTTAAAAAAAAACGGTTCCCAGCGTTGCTAGAAACCGTATGATTGTCTTAATGGTGGTCGTCGTGATGGTGTCTAAAGACGTTTTTAATGATCGTTAACACAACGAGAATCATGATCGAAAGGGTCATCCCTAGCAAATAAAAACCATAGCCAAAAATGATGCCGATGATGGCACTGATCCACAAGGTTGAGGCCGTGGTTAAGCCGCTGATGTAGCCGTTGGTTTTCAAAATCGCCCCGGTGCCTAAAAAGCCGATTCCGGAGATGATTTGGGCAACCAAGCGTTGGCTTTCAAAGTTGATTGAGGCCGCAAGATGAGGGTATTCATTCGCGAACATCACCGCTTCATACACCATCATCCGTTGGACAATGGTCAACCCCGATGCGCCCAGCGCAACGAGTAGGTGAGTGGTCATCCCCGCAATCTTATTGCGGCGTTGGCGTTCGAAGCCAATCAGACCCACAAACAGTGCTGTGAAGCC
>SKJA01000108.1 GCA_007116105.1 Candidatus Izemoplasma sp. | reverse complement strand
CGATCTTCATGCATACAATCACCTCAAGCTAAGTATAACACGTCAAGACAAAACTTGAGTGCGTGTGGTATACTAAAAAAGACAAAGGAGGTTGAACGATGAAGTTTTATTGCCGAACCGACCATTTTAAGAATCGCACAGGCTTTACGATCAAAAACGACGCCTTAAACAATGTCTACAAAGTCAAAGGAAGTTTTTTTCACGGACTTAAGCTCTTAACCTTTAAAGACTGGAGCGACGAGGAGATGTACCGCGTTAAAAAAACCTTTGCGTTTGGTCTGAAAAGCACCTATGTCCTCACAGGTGCCTCGCGTCAAGACGTGCAAGCGTACTTGATTCGCAACCTTGCGAACAAAGGACTGTTAGTCACATTCCCCTCTGGTGAGGTTTATCAAGTGTTAACCGACGGCTCGACCGTTGAATTTAAAAAGGACGACGACATCGTGGCCTCTTTAAAAGCGATTGAAGGAGATCCAGACCGCTTGTATGAAATTCAACTACGCGAAGACCGCAAACCGCTACTTAATTTAGCGTGTATGATTTCTGCGAAACAAATCTTACTGGGAAAACGTAAACGTCTTGAATAGTTGTCTCATTTGTCACGGGGCAGTAAGACCGCTTACGGATGCTTTACTCAAACAAACCGCGTGGCGCTGTCAAGCGTGCCACGCGGTCTTTAAAGCAACAAGCGATCGCCCCACAAAAACTGCTGAAAAAGCCCGGTACGACACCCATCAAAATAGCCCTCTAAACGAAGGGTACGTCGCTTTTTTGACACGGTTCATCGACGATGCGATCAGCCCATTTATTGCTCACGGGAGAGCCTTAGATTATGGCTGTGGGCCTGGACCTGTGCTTGGGTCGCTGCTACAAGAGAGAGGGTTTGAAGTGTCACTTTATGACCCTTTTTACTACCCTGATACCGCGGTGCTTCACACAACCTATGACCTCATCACGTCAACGGAAGTGTTGGAACACCTCTTTGACCCACATGCGACGTTTGAAGTGATTGCTAAGGCATTAAAACCCGGCGGCATTCTCTCCCTCATGACCCATTTTGTGCCACAAAGTGATGAGGCGTATTTACAGTGGTGGTACCGAAGAGATGAAACGCATGTCGTGTTCTACCATCAAGACTCATTAACGATTCTCGCTACGCGCTATGGGTTGAGCGTGGTGGGATGCGATGAGACAAAAATGATGACCTTAAGGAAGGTGAGCCAATGAATGTCTATGTGAGTGACGCTCGGTATGTCAAAGCCATAAAAGACTACCCCGAACTCACGTTAACCTCGCTTGAAGAGGCTGAATGTGTGATCACCGGACGTTACGATAAAGAAAAATATCACCCCTCACACCGTGTGGTTTTTATTCCCTTTACGGGCCATAATGGCATTGACATCGAGTGTTTAAAAGAGAAAAAGCTGATGCTTTTTAACACCAACGTCCACAGTGTGTTTGTTGCAGAGCGTGCCTTAGCGTTGACGCTGGCTTTGTTGGGTAAAATCCCAGCGATGCATGAAAAACTGCGTGGAGGAGACTGGTCAAATCGCTTCGATGAGCACCGTGTTCCTTGGGTTACACTGCAAGATAAAGTCGTGGGTCTTTATGGCTACGGCGCCATCGGGAAGGCCTTACATGAGTATATAAACCCTTTGGTCAAGGAAGTGTATACCATCGACCGTGGAAAAGATTATGGCCGTGCTTCCACGGTACCAGATCTTGAAACGCTCGCTTCCGTGGTGGATGTGTTGGTGGTGGCAGTCCCTTTAACAGAACACACCCAACACAGCATCAACGCCACCGTCTTACGTCATCTACAAGGCTATCTCATCAACGTTGGACGGGGTCCAATCGTCGATGAAGAAGCACTCTATCACAGTCTAAAAACGCACGAAACCAAAGGTTTTGCTTCGGATGTGTGGTATCACTATCCCAAAGACGCCACCCCCCAAGCCCCCAGCACCACCCCGCTGGAAACGTTTGACAATGTTGTCATGAGTCCGCATGTCGCAGGCTTCACGGACATCTCCACCCAACGCATGATCGACGATGTGTTTCAAACCATTGTGAAGATCGCCCAAGGTGACACCAGCCGTGCGCTGGAGTTGAATGCCTTGAGTACGGTACCATTCCGTAAATAAGCGCTTTTGTTTAAAGCGCTTTTTTGATAGAATGAAAGCATGACTATTGATGAAAGAAATACCTTCTTTTCTCGTCTTGGCCTTGCCAAAGACAGCAAAGAGTATCACACATACTATCACCAACACCCGCACCTTCAAGCGCTGGACGATGCGTTTCGTGAAGGCGATTTTAAACACGCACTCAAACTCCCTGAACCGGCCAAACAATCTGTCTTAAATTGGATTGATGAAGAAACCACTTGGCTTATTCAAAAGCATCACGCGCTTGTGGCAATGCCAGTTGAAAACACGCAACAGCCTGTTCAAAACGACGAGGTTGAAGCGCTGTTAAGACACTTGGGCGCCGTGGATGTGATGGTGGTGCCATTAGAAACAGAAGATTACTACACCCATCATGGCACGGTAAAAGACGTGCTTGGGGTGTCATTAAACAACCAACCCATCACCCCGAAGTATCCTTATGCGATTCTTTTTGCGACCCAATTAGAAGAAAAACCCATCACTCAAGCACCGTTTGTGGAATCGTTGATTGAAAACATGACACAGTATTCAAGGGTCGCCCATTTGGCCTTTGAACTGACAAGTTACTTAAAGTCAAAGGGCTACGACGCACTCGCCCAGCACCGTGAATACTATGAAATCCCGTTAGTGCCCTTAGCACACAAACATCACTTTGGAACGATTGGCATGGCCAATCACATCATCCACCCCAAGGTTGGGAACCGGTTGCGTTTAAACGCGGTCTTAACCAACGCACCTTTAAGCCCTCAAACCCGTCCCTTCTTTGATGTCAAACGGTTTTGTAAGCGCTGTGCGCTGTGTTTGATGAACTGTCCAACACAGGCCATCAAACCGCACCCAAGACAAGGCAGTGTGATGCATCAGTTTGATGAACATCGGTGTTTCATTATGTTTCAAAAAGGTGGGACTGACTGTTCCTTGTGTTTGACAAGCTGTCCCTTTAGTTTCGCCCTAACTGACACCATCTTAACGACACTGAAAACCAACGCTGACATCGATGCTTGGCTTAAAGCGTATATCGCTCACCATGGGCCAAAACGACGCCCATCGCATCCATCCCAATTTTTGGAGG
>SKJA01000106.1 GCA_007116105.1 Candidatus Izemoplasma sp. | reverse complement strand
CGCGTGGCCATTGGCCTGGGCACCGCCTTTGGCTTAGCCTCATGGTCACAAGCGCTCTTACGGGCCACAGGCTTTGCGATTGTCTTTCAAAACCCATTGGTCTCGGTTTTGCCGAGAGTTCTCTTTGGGATTGCGATTTATCTATTGTTTGTGGGACTGGGCAAAGTGGTGCACCAACTGTTTGTCCAAATCGCCCTTACCGCGGTGCTTTCCACGCTGTTGCACACACTGTTTGTCTTAAGCAGTTTCTTTATCTTTGCACCGCTTGACCCACTGCTTAGAGAATTTGCGGACAACACCCCATTTTTTGCGTTTATCTGGGCCATCATTTTAAGCAACGGGATTTTTGAAATGTTGGCGGCCTTTGTGATTGCGACCCCCATCGTGTGGCGTTTACGCGTGGCCAACCCTTTCGCACAAGACGCGCAATAATCTCATTAAAGGAGTCACAACATGATTTTGACCATTGACATAGGGAACTCCAACATTGTGATTGGCACCCCTCATCAAGATACGTTCAAGGTGCATCGCTACCGCACCGACATTCTAAAATCCAGTGATGAATACTACGCGCTGTTAAAACACCATTTTGAAGGTGCCTCAGGCGTGGCCATCTCGAGTGTGGTCCCACCGTTAAATGATGTCTTTCAAACCTTCATCACCCAGTACACCGACATCCCTTTAATTTGGGTCGGTCCTGGTGTGAAAACAGGGGTCAAAGTCGTCACTGAAAACCCCAAAGAAGTGGGCGCCGATTTGGTGGCTGTGGCCGCAGGCGCCATCGCCCATTACGGAGACGATGCCATTTTAATCGATTGTGGTACCGCCACCACCATCACCCATTTAAAACAGCGCGAAATCAAAGGGGTCGCCATTGCGATCGGATTAGACAGTTCACGCGATTGTTTGGTTGCCCGGGCAAGCAAACTCTCTTCCTTTGCTTTTGAGGTGCCTAAAACGATTCTTGGGTCTACCACCCAAAGCGCCCTAAACGCCGGCTTTATCAACGGCCATGTTTACATGTTGCAAGGCTTTGTTGAAGCGCTTAGAACAGAAGAGCAAAACCCAACGCTGCCCGTGCTCATCACCGGTGGAGGCGCACGCCTTTTACAAACCCTCTTTCCAGCGGATTATCGCGTCGATGACACCCTCATATTCAAGGGGTTGCACGCCATCTATCAAAAAAACGTCTAAGTTTGCATGACGATTTTATTGACAAAGTGTAGGACAGAAACTATAATAACCCCAGCATTTAGGATAATTAAAGGAGTATAGACATGTTAGAAAAAGTCAAAAAAATCATCGCAGATGAACTGGGTGTTGAACTGGATACCATCGAACTTGAAAGTGATCTTTCTGAAGACTTCGACGCAGATTCACTCGATGCAGTCGAACTCATCATGGCGTTAGAAGAAGCTTTCGATATCGAAATCGACGACACCAGCGCCAGCAACATTCGCACCGTTCAAGACATCATCGATTACCTCGAGAATGTGCTCTAAAGAATACTCAGTCCGCTGAGTATTTTTTTTCGCTCAAAATGTGTTAGAATGAATGTAATTCGAATGAGAGAAGGCAAAACTTCATGGCAAAACTCTTACTGATTGATGGCTCCAATATGATGTTCCGTGCCTACTACGCGACGGCCTACGCAGGGCCTTTAATGCAAAACTCGAAAGGCGAGTACACCAACGCGCTTTACGGCATGGCAAACATTTTAAACGCCTTACTAAAAAACGGCTACACCCATGTGGCCGTGGCTTTTGATAAAGGGAAAGAAACCTATCGACACAAAACCTACGATGCCTATAAAGCGGGCCGTGCGAAAGTGCCAGAAGAGTTCATTTCACAAATGCCTAAAATTGAGGCGTTGGTGGAACATATGGGCTGTTTCATCTATGCGCATGAAGCGTTAGAAGCCGATGACATCATCGCGTCCATCGCGGCTCAGTTTAAAGCACACGTGACACACGTTGACATTGTGTCCAACGACAAAGATTTGTATCAACTCTTAGACACCCACGTCGCCATGCGCGTTCAAAAGAAAGGGTTAGAACCCAACACCCTCTTTGATTTAAACGCCCTTCAAGAAGCGTATGGCTTAACGCCACAACAAATTCCTGATCTTAAAGGATTGATGGGCGACAGTTCCGATAACCTCCCCGGCGTCCCAGGGGTGGGTGAAAAGACTGCACTAAAACTGTTGCACGATTATCACACCTTAGAGGGCATCTACGAAAACATCAACGAAATCAAAGGCAAACTCAAAGAGCGACTCGTTGAACACAAGGACGAAGCGTTTACGTATCGTCATTTAGCAACGTTGATTCAAGACGCAACACTCCCGTTTTCACTCGATGAGTTAAGTTACCAAGGCCCCAATCCATCCATCAAGCAGTTTTATGAAGATCTTGAGTTTTACAGTTTAATCAAAAAACTACCACTCGACGACACCACCGAAGCCCCCATCAAACCACCCACCCGCACCGAAGCGACCCAACTGTATCAAGCCAACACGGCGGTGGTACTCGAACTGGATGGACACAATTACCACACCGCGACCCCACTGGGGTTCGGTCTTTATCATGACCAAAAAGCCAGCTTTATCCCCTTTGAAGACGCCCTCAAAGACGCTGCGTTTTTACGCTTTTTAGACGATGAAACCCTACCGAAAGCCACCTACGATGTGAAAGCACTTACCGTGGTTGCGCATCGCTTTGGCTTTTCCGTAGCCGCCTTTACGTTTGATGTGTTGTTGGCCTCCTACGTCTTAAACCCTGCGACCACGCAAAAAGATCTGAAAGTCTTAACCACCTTTTATGACGTCACGGTGGAGCTTGAGTACGACGATGTGGTGTATGGTAAAGGAAAACAATACGCGGTTCCACCCACGGAAGCGTTAGCCCAGCACGCCATGCAAAAGGCGGCGGCTGTTTACACCTTACGCCCCGTGCTTGAAACCACCCTGAAAGCACACTCGCAGTGGTCGCTTTATGACACCATGGAACGCCCTTTAGCGGACGTGTTGGCGCAGATGGAGATCACCGGCATTGACCTTGACATTGAAGAACTCAATCGTTTCGAGACAGCCTTACTCGACGAACTCGAAGGACTTGAAGCCATGATTTTTGGGCTTGCGGGGGAAACGTTCAATCTCGATTCCCCTAAACAACTCGGCGTGGTCTTGTTTGAGACGCTCGGCTTGCCGACCTTTGGCAAAGGCAAAACAGGCTACTCAACCAGTGTCG
>SKJA01000024.1 GCA_007116105.1 Candidatus Izemoplasma sp. | reverse complement strand
GGCATCACCATTGTAAAAATTTGGCGTTAAGTTACCTCATAAAAAACGCCTAGAGGGTCTAAAAAGACCTGCTAGGCGTTTTGTTTTAGAGCGATTCGATTTGATCTAAGAACGCTTCAAGCGGTTGATTGCCAACCAATTCTAAGGTGTCGTTGATGATGATTTTAGGCACCCCAGAGACATTGAATTTTTGTGAAAGTTCGTAGAACGTTTGGGCTTCAATCATTTCCCCTGTGACATGCTTGTTGAGCATGGCTAAACGATGCGCACTTTGAACAGCGCCAGGACAATGAGGACACGTTAAGGTCACAAAGACTTTGATGTTGACCTCTTTTTGAATGTTTTCAATGCGTTTTAACACGGCCGGTGAAATGTCAAACTTAGATCCTGAGACATCCAAAATGGCCGATAAGAACGAGTTGATTTCATGACCTGCAGGAATGCCGTTGAATTTGACGCCATGGTACTCGTTTTGCGCGTTTAAAAAGACAAAACTTGGGGTTAAGGTGATGTCATATAACGCCGCTTCAGAGGCGTCCTGTTTGATGTCTTTTTCAACGAACGAGATTTTGTCGTTTAACGCCGAGACTTCCTCAAGCAATTGACGGGTTTCTTTACAAGTTTCACAGGGTCCCTCTTGGGTGAACAAAACCATGGTTAAGGGTTCTTGCATGTCGCCTAAGAATTCTTTGATTTGATCGCGTGTTTCTTGATTTAATAAGGTTGCCATAATTATTCTCCTTTGTATGTGTGATTTAAATAATGATTCGCTGCTAAAGCTGCTTTGGCACCTTCTGCAACGGAAATGATGATTTGTTTGTAAGGTTGATTTGTCACATCACCTGCCGCATAAAAGCCAGGGAGTGAGGTTTCTTGTTGGTCATTGACAATGATTTCTTCGCGCTCATTGAGCCTGACCAAATCACCCGCAAGGGCACTGTTTGGGACGCTGCCAATTTCGATGAATAAGCCATCCGCTGAAATGACCCGTTCTTGTTGTGTTGTTTTATCAAGCACTTTGACGCCTTTCATCTTCGACTCACCGTAAATTTCTAGAATTTGTGTGTTGAGATGAATGTCGAGTGTCTCCACGAGCGCCAGTTTATCGAGTAAAATTTGATCGGCCCGCCACTGTGAACGATGAACGACCGTGATTTTTTTAGCCCACGGGACTAAATCGAGGACTGCCTCAGCCGCAGAGTTACCCCCACCCGCCACCAACACATGTTGGTCCTTAAAGAAAGGGGCGTCGCAGGTCGTGCAGTAAGAGACACCACGATTTGCAAACGAACGCTCGCCCGCTACCTCTAACTCACGAGGTTTGCCACCGGTCGTATACAGTAAGGTTTTACTTTCAAACCGACGACCATCCGACAGTGTGGTGTGAAAATGTCGTCCGTCATGTTCGAGGCTCGCAACAGAAACGCTTTGTAGCATTGGAACGTCTAAACTTGCGACATGATCGTACAGTTTATCACTTAAGTCCTTGCCTTCGATGTCTTTAAACCCGGCATAATTGTCAACCCAAGTGGTGTTGTGAAGCTGGCCACCGATGTCTTTCGTGACAAGGCCAACCTTTAACCCTTTTCGCTTTGCGTAAAGTGCCGCATTAAGGCCTGCGGGACCTCCGCCAATAATGATCATGTCCCACAAAGATGTCTCACTAAATGGGCCTTTATTGGTGGATTTTTGGATGCTGAAATCAAACATTAATTTCCTCCTCTACATGCCTTTGACAATGAGTGCAATGGCGTCATCGATGTCTTCGATTTTAATGTTATGTTGTGACTCAATGGTTTGTACTAAATTGTGTGTGGTTAGTAAACCGATGGCTTTTTCAATGCTCGAGCGCACCGCTTTAAGTTGCGTCAGTAACGCTTCACAGGACGCATCATTCTCCATCATATGAAGAATTCCTTGGATTTGTCCATGCGTCCGTTTAACACGGTTTTTAAGTTGGCTATCACAGTGCATAGTCTCCCTCCTCACGGGTGCTATAATACCCTAGGGGGTATAGGAAAGCAACTGTTTTGCTTTAAAAAAAGTGCTATTTCGCACTTTTTTTTGCAATCAAGTCGGCCGCGATGATGGCCGATTGCACGATCGTCGATAGGCCACTCCCTGGATGAGTCGATCCACCGACAAGGTAGAGCTGGTCTACGTCGTTGTAGTGGTTGTGAGGTCGCTTGTGTAACAGCTGATGGAACTGATGTTTTAAACTAAAGACGCTGCCTAGATGCACACGGTAATCGTGTTGCCAATCGTTGGGTGTGGCAATGACTTTGGTCACAATGTGCTTGGATAGATTGGGTAAATTGAGCTTGCGCGCCAGCCGTTTAATGAGTTTATCGGCGTAGGCTTCTTTTTTTTGTTCCCAAGGAATCTCGGCTAAGGTATTGGGAACGGGGGCCAACAACATCCAGCTGCTGTGGCCTTTGGGGGCGTAGGTAGCGTCGTGTTTTGTTGGGTTGTATAGATAAATGGTTGGGTCTTGTGGGAGCGCTTGATTCTCAATCAAGCCTTTCGTGTAGGACTCATAATCATCTGAAAACACCATGGTATGGTGTTCGACGGTGTCAAACTGTGTGTCAGGACCCAAATAGACCATAAAAGCACTGACGGAGAAATCGAGTGCTTTGAGCGATTCCTTGGTGTAGCTGTGTTGCACTTTTTCAGGCAATAAACGGTTGATCAACTCAGGGAAGTCAGCGTTGACAATGACGCCATCGGCTCGCTCAACGCCATGGACTGTCTTCACACCTTCGGCTTGTTTGTGACTGACGATGATGTGCTGCACAGGACTGTTCAAATGAAGGTGGCCACCGCGTTCTTTGAATTGACGGGCCATGTAGCGGATGATGTTTTCAATGCCGCCTTTTACATGATACAAACCACGTTGATGTTCGAGATATGTTAACACGGTAAAAAAATCGGGCGTCTCTTGAGGAGACATGCCTAAGTATTTGGCTTGAAAAGTCATCGAATGCTTCAACATCGGATGGTGAAAACGGGCGTTCAACTTATCGCTGACAGAGTCCTTTAAGGAAACGAAGCGTCCGAAATTTAACACGCGAGTGTTGAGAAAATGACGTTTAGAAGGAAACGGTTTTAACATCACTTGTTGAACAGCGTCAAACGCTTTTGCCTCACGTGCCATGAACCGGGTGTACGCTTTTCCTTCTTGAAACAGGTCTTCCACTTGTTGCGCTAAGACGTTGGGTTGTCCGCTAGGTTTCCAAGAAAACTGCGGCAGCTTGAGTTCGTACAATGGGTCTAGTCGAAACGGGTTTAAGTCTTTTCGCCAAGGCAGTTGCACACGGTCGAAGAGAAGATCGAGCATTTCGATGTACATCAAAAATGAAGGCCCCGCACTAAAGGTGTAGGCACCATGTTTTAACACTTTAGACCGTCCTCCGACCACACGGTCTTTTTCATACACATGGACTTCATGACCTTGATGTTGCAAGAGAAGTGCACTCGCTAGACCACCCGGTCCAGCCCCCACCACAATGTATTTAGCCATGACGGAGTTTCGCCTCCATCACGTCGAACTCAGCAATGAAACCGCGCATGTCTTCCATCAGTTTCGCTTGCGGATTGCCTTTAATGACCATCCCATCCAAATACATCATGCTTTTGATGATGGGGAACATGCCTTTTTCAAACTCCATGCCCGAGAGAACACCTAAGCGAATGGTCTGCATCATCCGTTTCGTTAAGCTGATTTCACTGACCGTAGAGCCTTCAAAATCGGCATAAAGTTCGAGTATCTTTTGGTGGAACTTAGCAAATTTTTCGCCATGAATCTCTTTCTCAGCCATCGCATTTAAGCCGTAAGCACAGGCCGAAAAATCATAAAGACTCAAGTTTCGCATGAACTCATAGAGGCCATGTTGTATTTTTGTTCCGACGGTTGAAAGCGCGCCCGTGTCAATAAAATAGAAGTTTTGATCTTGATAGATTAAGTTGCCTGGATGTAAGTCACCATGAAAGGTGCCAATGAGGAAGATAAAGAAACCATGGATGTGAAAAACTTCCAATAAATCCTGATAAGGAATCGCTTTTCGTTCCAGTAAAGCATCCAACGTTTCGCCGTGAAGATACTCGCTGACTAAGACGTTTTCATTGGAGAGGTCTTCGTAAATTTTGGGGAACTTAAGACGTGAGAGATCGTAGTCTTTGGCGTAGGTTTGATAGATGTCTTTAAGTACTTTTCCGTTGGCGATTTCGTTGCGTAAATCAAGTTCAGCAAGGGTGTACTCTTCGATGTGTTCAATGATGCCAATAGGATCGGCTACTTTCGCTAGTTTGGGATAGAAGAAGATGATGAACTTCACAAAACGCCGAAAAGATTTAACATCTTTAGAGAACTGTTTTTTAAAGTCTTTCTTCAAAAACTTCACCACGACGTCTTCGCCGGTTTTAAGTTTTGCCTTGTGAACTTGACCCACAGAAGCAGTCCCAATCGGCTGATCTTCGATGGACTCAAAGTGCTCTAACCAGTCTTTCGAAGTATACGATGCAAGCAATGTTTTATAATCTTCAACCCCAATGGGGGTGTTGTGTGAATACAGTTGGGCAAGATGGGTGGTTTTCTCTTCCCCTAAAAAATCAATTCTTAAGGCAAAGGTTTGACCGATTTTGACCGCCAACAACCCTTGTTTTTGAATCTTCTGTAAATCAGGCAATTTTTTGCCGAAAATCCACTTAAATAGTAAGATAAATCGTATCCAGCGCATGCTATCACCTCTTCATAAAGTGCTCTTATTATAGCATAAAGGCCCCATTCGTTTACGTTAAGACGTTGACATTTTTTCATCCATACACTACACTAACAGTGTACTCTTCAGGGCAGGGTGAAATTCCCGACCGGCGGTAAAGTCCGCGAGCGTAAGCATGAGTAGGTGAAATTCCTACACCGACCGTACAGTCTGGATGAAAGAAGACTTTTTTTCATGCCGTAAGAAGAGACGAAAGTCTTTTTTTATTTGAGGTGACCGTATGCATTTATCGTTAGAAAATCGCACCTTCAAGCTCGTCTTACTGAGCTTGTTAGGCGCCCTTGGCGCACTGCTGATGAATTTTGTGCGCATTCCTTATCCGTTTGCCCCGTTTTTAATGATCGAGTTTAGTGACGTCGTTGTGTTGATTGCCTTTTTGCTGTTTGGCTGGAAAGAAGCAATTTTCATGGGTGCTTTAAAAGCCGTGCTCAACGCCTTAATCTTAGGTCCGGTAGGTCCACTCGCGATTGGCCAAATCAGTGCGTTTTTGGCATCTTTAGCGTATGTTTCCGGATTGTATTTGGTGTTAAAAATGAAAATCACCACCAAGCCTATTTTTATGGCACCGTTGGTGATTGTGTGGATGTCTTTGTTGATGTTGGTGGTGAACTATCTGCTGGTGACACCGGTGTATTTGGGCACAAATTTCATCGACATTCAAGACAGCTTTGCGTATGCTGGATTCTTGGAATTCTTAGGGCTTGATCCTAACCTAGGATACGCGGCTTTTACGGTGATTATCTATGCCCCTTTCAACTTGTTAAAAGGCGCTGCGGTGATGTTTGTGTATTTTGTGATTTCAAGAGCCACCATCAGTTATTTTGAACTAAATCTAAAAGAGAGCGTTTGATCGCTCTTTTTTATTTTGAAATTTTGCTGTTTTTCGGTATAATGAAAAAGGGTTTTATGATGAAGAATATGCAATGGTTTGTTCACAAAATAATCGAAGCGTATGTGCATGACGAGGTCCACGCGATTGACATGACGATGGGTCAAGGTTATGACACCGTACATTTAGCCTCACGCGCTAAGCACGTGAGTGCCTTTGATGTTCAAGAAGCAGCGCTGCACGCGACTGCGTTGAGATTAGAGCGAGAACAACGACATAACGTGACGCTTTACCATGCGTCCCATGAACAGTTTGCAGCCTATGTTCAAGAGCCTTATCATTTTGTCATTTTTAATTGTGGCTATTTGCCTGGCAGCGACAAACGCATCAAAACGCACCCTACAACCACCACCCAAGCGCTCAACGCTGCGTATGAAGGGCTATCGCCTGAAGGTGTCATTGTGATGACCTTATATGCGAAGCATGAAGGCGCCGCACAGGAAACCCAGGCAGTTCATGCGGCTTTGAAAGCGTTTAAAGATGCCCGCATCAGTCGGTATCATTTTCTATTTGATGGGCATGCTCCAGAAGTGATTTTGATTGAAAAAAAACCTTGAGTGAGGTGACTTTATGAAACAACGTATCATTGCAGCGATGCCGCTGATCAGTTTGTTGCTCTTTTTAGCCAGTGGTTTTATTTTAGAAAACTGGTGGCTTGGCGCAACCTTTTTCTTTTTGATCCCTTTATCGACGCTTCTGTTGGCTGAAAAGCCGCTCAAACGAATGGCTCAATCGATGCCGCTCATTAGTATCCTGCTCTTTTTATGGCTGGCTTGGGGTTTTGATTTGGCTCATCCAGGATGGGTTGTCTTTTTCTTGATTCCACTCTCAGACATGCTGTTTAATGGAGGCTTAAACTTACGCCGTGTGCTCACCATAACCGTGACCGTTGTCTATGTGATCACCGGTGTGCTTTACGATTGGTGGCACCCAGGATGGCTCATGTTTTTGCTGATTCCGATTTTTAATATTTTATTTTTCCAAAAATCCAATCCGTTCAAAGTAAACGCACGTTCTTTTAAACAACGTTTTAACGATTATGTTGAAATTGTCGAAGACGATAAATAAATCACAAGAAGGAGCTTGAAGATGAACATTGGAACTGTGGCCTCAAAAGGCATTGCGGTCGGCAAAGTTGTCGTGTTAGACCGTCCGACGCTCACCATCCCAAAGCATGAGAACCAAGACGTAGCACTGGAAAAGGAAACGTTTAAAGAAGCCATCACACGCTCGGTTGAAAACTTAACCGCGATTAAAGCGAAAATGGCGGATCATTTTGATGACGAACACATGGCCATCATGGATGCGCATCTGCAAATGTTGCAAGATCCTGAAATTCGCAGTCAAACCCATGATCTCATCGATCAAGGAAAGAATGCAGCCCAAGCGTACGAAACGGTGACCAATACGTTCATCGCAATGTTTGAAGCGATGGAAGACGATTATTTCCGTGCCCGAGCTGCGGACATTCAAGACATACAGTACCGTGTCCTCGCGCATTTGATTGGCACGCCTTTAAAAGATGCGACGTTGCTGGATGAAGACACCTTGATCGCAGCCCATGATTTAACCCCTTCGGATACCGCAACACTGGACTATCGTTTTGTGAAAGGGTTCATCACTGAAGTGGGTGGCGTCACTTCGCACACAGCCATTATGGCTCGCGCGCTCGGCATTCCTGCGCTGGTGGGCGCTAAGGAGGCACTTTCGAAGTTGAATCCTGGTGAAGTGTATGTCTTAGACGCACTTGAAGGAAAACTCATCGCTTCACCGGATGAGGCAACCCTTGCGTCCTATAAAGAAAAAGCAGAACAACTCCTACGAGAAAAACAACGTCTTCAAAAATTCAAAGATCAAGTCACAAAAACACGTGATGGACATGCGCTTCCGTTGTTTGCGAACATTGGTTCACCCGATGATTTAGCACTTGTTGAACCGCATGGTGCTGAAGGCATTGGTCTATATCGTACCGAGTTTTTGTTTATGAATGAGAAGACGATGCCGAGTTTGCAAAAGCAAATCGACGCGTATCAAAAAGTGTTTGAAGCCTATGATACGGTGATTGTGCGGACCCTTGACATCGGGGGCGATAAAAATCTTCCCTATTTACAACAAGCTAAAGAAGATAATCCGTTTTTAGGTTTACGCGCACTACGGCTCACTCTGAAAGAACGGGAGCTTTTCAAGACACAATTAAAAGCGTTGCTCATCGGCGGAAAAGGCAGTCCTCACATTCACATTATGTTCCCGATGGTGGCGCTTGAACAAGAGTTAGATGCGGCTATTGAAGTGTTAGAAGAAGTCAAGTCTGACCTTGATCAGGCCAATGAACCGTATCAAAAAAATGTTAAAATCGGCATCATGATTGAAATACCTGCGGCCGCCCTTAACGCTGAACGCTTGGCGTCCAAAGTCGATTTCTTCTCGATTGGTTCAAACGATTTAATTCAGTATACTTACGCGGCTGATCGCATGAATGAAGCCGTCGGCTATTTGTATCAACCATTTGATGCGACGTTGTTGCGTTTGATCAAACACGTCATCGACAGTGCGCACAAGCACAACACCGAAGTTGGGGTGTGTGGCGAGATGGGCGGCGATTTATGGTTGGCTTTAGTGCTGGCTGGAATGGGCATCGATGAGCTTTCGATGCAGCCCTCAAGCATCCTTCCAATCCGTGAAGCACTCTCTAAACTTGATTTGAAACAACTTCAAGAACTCAGTGAACGCGTGCTGGCCTGTCATGACAGTGACAGTGTCAAACGGACGATACAGGAAACATTAGCGACTTTGATTTAGTGAAACGAGGGATTTCATGTTATACGTACCCATCTACTTGATTTTCATCCCCATTCTCTCGGCATTAATTGTCTATCTGTTTAAAAATAAACACATCAACTACATCACGCTCGTTGCCCAGTTGGCGATGAGTGTGTTGGCTGTGGCTTACTTTTTTTACTTTCAAGATGACTTTACGCAAACCACCTTTGTGTTTGGGGGTTGGGAACGCCGCATCGGCATCAGTTTATCGAACGATCCTTTAAGCATCACGTTTGTCTTTTTGACCCTCTTTGCTTGGTGGATGGTGTTGTTGTATGTGTTTGATTTTAAGACGACGCATCACAATTTCTTGTTCTTTTTGATGTTCTTACAAGGTGTTTTCTTGGGCCTGGTTCAAACCAACGATTTGTTCAACATGTTTGTGTTTTTAGAGTTAACCACAATCATTGTCACCATCTTGATTGCCTTTAAGAAAGCCGGAGACTCATTTCGTGCGGGCATCTATTATTTGTTGTTAAACACCAGCGGTGTGTTAGCATTTTTAATTGGCCTAATTATCATTTATTATATTTTCGGGACCATCAACGTCTACGAAATTGAAGCTGCGATGGGGACCTTAGGGGATCGCGGTGCGGTACGGTTAGCGTATGTGTTGTTGATGGCGGGGGTCAGTGTTAAAGCCGCTTTCTTCCCGGTCTTTACCTGGTTGCCAAAAGCGCATGCGGCGGCACAAAGTGCCATCAGCGCCTTGCTTTCTGGCTTGATTGTCAAGGGTGGACTCTATTTATTCATTCGCATCAACATGATGTTTGCCCCGGCAAACTTAAGTGTCCAAATGGTCTTTTTTGCGATTGGTGCAGCCAGCGCCTTAATTGGTGCGGTCTTTGCCTTAAGTCAAAACAGCATCAAACAGTTACTGGCGTATTCTACAGTCTCACAAATTGGCGTCATTTTAATGGCGCTTTCCTTCGACCCCACAGGTTTTTCAAATGGTGGTGTCTTTCACTTAGTGAATCACGCCCTTGCAAAAATGGCGCTGTTTTTTGGAGCCGGGATCATCATTAAAGTCTATAAAACGAAAAAACTGGATGAACTTTCAGGCGTCTTTAAAGCCATGCCGGTGATTTCGACCGCGATGATCATCGCGATGCTTTCGCTGAGCGGGTTGCCTTTTTTAAGTGGCTATGCTTCAAAAAGCATCATCAAATATCAGTTCGATGCAGGCACGTTTGCGTACAATCTGTTCTATTTAAGCAACATCATGACCCCCATCATTTTATGGCGGTTGGGACGCATCTTCTTAGGGCCTAAAGTCTTGTCGTTTACCCTTAAGCAACCTCTACAAACGTTTGTGATGGTGACCTTAGCGACCTCATTAATCGCACTAGGTTTTGGTTTCAGTCCGTTTTTCCAAGGGCTTTGGTCAGAAAGCTACACACAAGTCACGCTGTTTAGTGTTCCAAGTTGGCTGGATTATGTGACCGTCATCACCGTGGCCTTTCTAGCGTATTACTTCTTAGTTGTCCATGAGAAACGTCTGATTCGAAACATTCGTCATTTCAGTGTGAGTTTTGAAACAGCGAACGTTGTCTTTATTGCCTATATAGTCTTCTTAACCACGATTTATTTCATTTTATAGCACGCTGAAGGCGTGCTTTTTTTTTGCGTTCTTTGTGCGTTGAATGGTTCAAACCCCTATAATGAGTGAGAGGTGATACAATGGAAAAAGCGTATTTTGCAGGAGGCTGTTTTTGGTGTATGGTGGAGCCATTTGATACCTATCCTGGTGTGTTGAGTGTCCGTGCAGGATTTATGGGAGGTCAAGAAGAAAATCCTACCTATGAAGCCGTAGTGGCGGGTTTCACTGGACACAAAGAAGTGGTTGAAATCGTCTTTGATCCCACCATCCTTTCCTATCGCAAACTGCTTGATTTATTTTGGCAAAACATCGACCCTACCGATGCACAGGGCCAGTTTGCGGACCGTGGTCCTTCCTATCAAACCGCAATCTTTACTACGTCGAGCGCACAGCAAGAAGAAGCCTTAGCCTCGCGAGAAGCTTTGAGAGCTTCGGGTCGTTTTCATGAAGTCGTGACGCCGATTGAACCTGCGCTGGTCTTTTACCTTGCTGACGACCATCATCAGCAATATCATAAAACCAATGCCTTGCACTATCGGTTGTATAAAAAGGGCTCGGGCCGTGAAGCGTTTTTAAAAACGCATTGGCAAGAGAAACCTGACCCTAAAGAACTGAAAAAAAGGCTGACAAAAATGCAGTTTTATGTGACGCAAGAAAACGGCACAGAACCACCTTTTCACAACCCCTATTGGAACAATCAACAAGAGGGTATTTATGTCGATGTGGTCAGTGGTGAGCCACTGTTTTCATCGCTCGACCAATACGATGCGGGATGTGGCTGGCCGAGTTTTACGAAACCCTTGCATAAAGTCGAAGAACGGATGGATACTTCGCATGGCATGCGCCGTATCGAAGTGAGAAGCGCCCGCGCTGATGCGCATTTAGGTCACGTGTTTGACGATGGTCCTGAGGACAAAGGGGGCATGCGCTACTGCATTAACAGCGCCAGCCTTAGGTTTATTGCACGTTCAGAGTTGGAAATCGAGGGCTATGGCGAGTATCGCGTCCTATTTGAAGGGGATCCGAATGCTTAAGTATTTCATTTCACCAACCAAAACGATGCAAGCACAGCCAAGTGAACACACTCAAGAACCCTACTTTAAAGAGGCTTCGAGGCCGCTTCTAAAGACGTTGTGTGCCATGTCGGAAGCGACGCTACAAAGGCACTTTAAGCTCTCAAACTCACTCGCAACGACACTGCATCAAAATCTGCATCCTTTTACCGAAGTAACTCCTGCCTGGTTTGCCTATCAAGGTCAACAGTTCAAAGCATTGAACCCACACACCATCGACGCTAAACACCATCCGTTTGTGGCCCAACATGTGCGCATACTGAGTGGACTATACGGCCTTTTAAGTCCCTTTGATCGTATTGGTCTGTATCGCTTACCACTGGATCAAGGCCTGCCCAAAAAAGACCTCGTCTCTTACTGGCAACCCAAACTTAAGCGTCTTTTAAATGAAGACACACTCATCAACCTCAGCTCTAAAGAATATCGACCCCTGATTGCCACGTGTGATGTGGTCTATGACATCGATTTTGTCGTGATAAAAGACGGCGTTGAACGACGTCCGTCAACGACTTTAAAAACAACGCGTGGGCGGTTTATGCGATTTGTCATTGAAGAGGAAATCACCACGATTGACCGACTTAAACTGTTTCAAGAGAATGGCTTTGTGTTTGATGGTTTACAACATCGGACACTGAAATTCGTTAAAAAAGAGACTTAGTTCAACTGAACTAAGTCTCTTTGCTTATTCGAGTTCAAAGCAACTCTCACCAATGAACTCTCGCAACAACGAATTGCATGGGACATGTCGAGGGTCAATGGCTTTAAAATATTTTAAGAATTTGATTAAACGGTTGGCGGTGATAAAGAAGGGAGAGT
>SKJA01000126.1 GCA_007116105.1 Candidatus Izemoplasma sp. | reverse complement strand
TGAACATGAACACGCGCCTTGCTGTTGCCCATCAACAGTCCATCTTAGACGCCATCCGCACGCAGTTTCGCAGCCATCCTCGTGTGAGACGCCTTTTTCTTGTTGCTTTGGGTTTGGTGGCCTTGCTGAGCGGACTTGGCTTTGAAGCAGGCAACCTTATGGGCGCAAGTGTCGGCTTCGTGGGATTTAGCGGACTTCCCCAAAACCTCACGGTCATCCTCTTAGCGCTTAGTTGTTCGCTCGCACTCCTTTACAGCACACCCAAAGGCGTCGAGTGGCTCATGAAAATTTTCGTTACCCTCATGGGACTTTTGTTTGTGGTGACCACTTTTTTCGTAAGACCTAGCTTGATTGAGGTTGCACGTGGCTTACGTCCAAGCGTTCCCGAAGGTGCCTGGCTGATGACGTTGGCCCTCATTGGGACCACCATCATTGCGATCAACTTAATCTTTCATTCACTGGCAAGTGTTGACCGATGGACTTCAAAGGATCAACTGTCAGACGCTTACCTCGACACTCGTGTTCATTTAGGGTTAGGTTTAGCCATCACCCTGGCGTTGGTGATTTTAGCCGCCCAACTCCCCTTTGATTCACAAGCACCCCTAAGTCCGTTGTTGTTTGCAAAGGTTTTGGAAGTTACGCTTGGAACGTTTGGCGCACCTTTAGCAGCGTTTGGTCTCTTTTGCGCAGGGGTGTCCTCCGCCATCGCCACCCCGTACATGGTGGGTGTCATCGTTGAGCGACTCGTTTCAGTGAAACCTTCCCCGCGCCTTCGTAAAGGTGTTGCCTTAAGCTTGCTGTGGTTGGGGACGTTTTTTGCGTATCGTCAGACCTCGCCTGTCCCTTTCATTTTAGCTGCGCAAGCGTTCAGTGGCGTGATGTTACCCTTGATTGCCTTTTTAATCGTCAGCGCAACGTCACGTAAAGCGATGGGGCTGTATCGGAACAGCCCATTCCAACAAATCATGGGATGGTCGGTGTTTGGGGTTTTGATTCTCTTGGGAGCTCGTCTTGTTTGGAATGTGATGACGACACTTTTGTAAAGATCTCTTCAACCAGCGCCACCATGAAAACAGTCTTCATTTCTTTAGGACATGTGATATCATAAACACAACTCAATAGGCGGTGAACACAATGGCAGGTCTTACCATTCAAGAGATGATGCGTCTACCTAAACTTGAAGGGATTCGCTTTGTCCGAGGCCGTGAAAAAATCTTAAATGAAATTCATAACGTGAACATCATCGACAACCCACACTCATATGAGTGGTTTACGGCAGGCGATTTTTTGTTGACGACGGGCTATATTTTTAAAGACGACACGGAAAGTCAAAAAACGTTAATTCGTGAACTTCATGAGCTGAACTGTTCGGGACTGGGCATTAAAATTAAACGCTATTGGGATGAAATTCCGCAAACGATTTTAGATGAGGCAGAAAAATATGGGTTTCCCGTCATCGAAATTCCTTTTACCTATAGTCTTGCTCAAGTGTCCAACATCATCAACGATGAAGTCTTCAAGCGCGAGAACTCGGAGTTAAATAAATACAAAGACATCACCCGTGTCTTTAATCAAGTCACCCTCGATGGAGGGGACTTGTGGGATATGACCGCAAAAGTCAACAGTGTCATCGACAATCCTGTGATCATGCTTGACAGTCAGTTCAATCTCTTAGCCTATGCTGAGCACGAAGCGAACCCTGAACCACTCGCTCAGTGGCTTACCCTCGAAGAGCGCATGCCTTGCTTCCCCAAGAGTTTCACCAACATCATTCCACAAGACGCCAAACGATTTCCTTTAAGTCTGAAACGTCAGCTGAGCAAAGGCAACCGCACCGTCACTTGTCGGATTAAGCCTGTCGCTCACGCACAAAGCATCTATGGGTACATGGTCGTATGGGAGACCGTCAGTAAGATGGACCGCATTGATTACGTGGCGCTTGAAACCGCGGCCATCAGTGCCGCATTGGAGCGCATTAAAGCCAAGCAAATAGAAGAAGCCAAGCTGCGTCAAAGACAAGACTTCTTTAACGATGTGATTGAAGGTCGTATTTTGTCCGTCAATGCGTTGCGAAACTTAGCGCAGCTGCACGGGGTCAACATCCAGCAGCCACACGTCGTCTTTGTGGTTGAAGTGCCTCAATCACAAGAACATCAACTCACGTCCATCATCGATGTCATTAAACTGTTGACGCGCAAGCTTAAAACACGCGTCCACGCCTTTTCTAAACAACCGCATGTGATTGGGTTATTTGAACTCTCAAGCGAAGAACCAGAAAGCATCAAAGACTTGCATGACTTCATGCAGCAGCTCGATGAGGCGCTGTCTTCACAACTTGGAAGCCAAGATTTCCGTTTTGGCATCAGCAACGTCTGTCAAGACTTCCTGACCATCTCAAGAGCCGCAGGCATTGCCTTCGACGTGCTTAAAATGGCGCCTTTGATTGCTTCAACCAATCATCAATACTACTTCCAACAGCTGATCAGCTATCATCTGTTAGACACGACCCTAAGCAACGATCATATGCTTGAGTTTTTTGAAAACACCTTAGGCGCCTTACACACCTATGACTTTGCGCACAACAGTGACCTGATTGGCACCCTCGAAATGTACTATCAATGTCATGGCAACATTTCCGAAACTTCCAAGCAATTGTTTGTGCATCGCAACACCATCATTTATCGCTTAGAAAAGATTAAAGAAGTCTTGGCGACAACCCTCACCAACGCCGAAGAAAACTTTAATTATCAAATGGCCTTAAGAATCTACAAGTTGTTGCAGCTGCATCATCAAAAAAAGTGAATTTACCTAAAGAAAAAGAGCCTAAACATGGATTTAGGCTTTTTTTTTAGGCACTATGCACAATGAAAGCGTTTAATTTTAGTATTGTATGGCCATTGTTTAAGGTGTCTTTATGTGTGACAATGAAGGCGTAAAAACACGGCCGATTGGTGAGCCGAATCTAGAAAAATAAAGGAGAAACACAATGAAAAAATTAGGATTGATAGCTTTATTGTTTGTCGCAGTCATAACCTTGGCTGCATGTAACACAGAAGCCGGAGAATTTGGCCGTGCTGACGTCTCATTCGCGACCAGTGGTCAAGGCGGAACTTTCTATGTTGCAGGCAGTGGTATTGCGGCACTGACTTCACGTGAAGTTCAAGGACTCAATGTCACCGCTGAAGTGTCTTTGGGCGTGGTTGAAAATGCCCGCTTAATCGCTTCAGGCGAAACAGAAATGGGCTTTTTATACGGTTCAACTGCCTACAACATCGCACGTGGTTTAGCGGAGTTTGAAGGACAACAGTTTACCGAACTAAGAGCGGTCGCGAACATTCATGATGGCGCTTTAAACATCGTCACCTTACAACGCGACGATTACACTTCGGTCAATGACCTTGTTGGTAAACGTGTCTCTGTTGGCCCACGTGGATCGGGTTCAGCGTCTGTTGCGGAAGAGTTTTTAAGAGCCATTGGTCTTTGGGATGACATTAACATTCAATACTTAGGGTTCAACGATTCTGCATCGTCTTTACGTGACCGTAACATCGATGCATTCATCATCGGTGGAACCTCACCTGTCCCAGCACTGATTGAACTTGAAGCTTCACATCCAATGCGGATTTTAGACATTGAGCAAGAATACATTGACATGTTTATTGCTGAGCATCCTTATCATATTCCTTATACCATTCCAGCCAGCGCTTACAGCAGCCTCACTCAAGATGTTCAAACGGTAGGTTATACCGTCATTTGGGCTGCTCGTGAAGACGTACCTGCTTGGGTCATTCGCGAAATGTTACGTGCGATGTTCTCAGATTCTGGTCGTCAGTACCTAGTGAACGTCCAAGCCGCATTTGCGGAATTATCACCAGGCATCAGCCGTTTTGACTTCATTGAATTACCTCTGCATGAAGGCGCTTTAGAATACTACACAGAAATGGGAATCACAGAGTAACAAGGTTGAGCCGTAAGGCTCTTCTTTGTGAAAGAGGTTCATCTTATTAGGAGGAAACAACATGTTAAAAAAACGTGCGATTAAACCAGAAGCACTCGAAGAGCTTCAAGAAGAACCAGAAAGCACACCGTCCCTTAGAAACACGGTGATCAAAGTCATCGCAGCACTCTTTTCTGGTGTGTTCTTATTCCAAGCCGCCTTTGGGGTTTGGGAGGTCCAATATGCGCGAGGACTTTACATTTTCTTTGCGCTGTTACTGACCTTTTTATCCAACCCTCGTCGTAAAAAAGAAGACCGTGATAACCTTGCGTACAACATTGTCGATGGCGTCTTAATTGCGTTATCGATGGTGGTGATTGGGTACTTTATTTTCTTCTTTGAACAGTTCACACTGAGTGCTGGGATTCCATTGAGCACCTTACAGTTATCCTTGGGTGCCTTAGCAATCGGCTTAGTGTTAGAAGCTTCAAGACGTACCGTAGGACTACCCTTAGTCATCATTGCGGTCGTGTTCTTATTGTATGCTCATTTTGGGAATTATATGCCTGGACCACTCTTTCACCGTGGGTACAGCATCAACCGTATCATAAGTGTGATGTACACCTCGACGGAAGGGATTTTTGGTCCCGTCGTCTTTACCTTCTCAACCTTCATCTTCCTGTTCATCATTTTTGGAGCGTTCTTATCCGCATCTGGCGCAGGGACATTCTTTATTGACCTTGCCCGAGCTGCCGTGGGTCGTTTCACCGGCGGTGCGGCTCAGTCTGCGGTTGTCTCAAGTTGGATGATCGGGTCGGTTATTGGATCTTCAACGGCCAACACGGCGATCACCGGATCGATCACGATTCCGATGATGATCAACCGAGGGTACCGTCGCCATGTGGCCGCAGCCGTGGAAGCAGTGGTCTCCATCGGCGGTCAGTTTATGCCTCCAATCATGGGTGCAGCAGCGTTCTTAATGGCAGCGTTCATTGGGATTCCTTATCTTGAAGTTGCCCGTGCTGCCTTAATCCCCGCACTCCTCTTTTTCTTAAGCATGGTGTTCATGGTGTACTTAGAAGCCCGTCGCTATGGGTTAAGAGGGATTCCTAAAACAGAACTTCCGCCACTACGCGGTGTGTTAGCCAAAGGCTGGTACTATTTTGTGCCCATCACCATCATCATCGTCGTCATGGCTCGTGGCTTTTCACCGGCCCTCGCTGGTTTTTGGTCCATTGTAGCGTCGTTTGTCATTTCATGGTTTAAAAAAGACACCCGGATGACGCCCAAACGTTTGTTTGATGCGTTAGCCAGTGGTGGACGCAACTCACTTTCCATGGCCACCACCGCCGGCACCGTGGGCATCTTGATTGCGGCGATTGCGTTACCGGGTCTTGGCTTGCGTGTGAGCAGCATCATTGTTGACATCTCTGGTGGGAGTTTACCCATCGCCTTGATTCTCGTCATGGCCGCAAGCTTTGTGCTTGGCATGGGGATGAACGTCACCAGTGCTTACTTAATCTTAGTCACGATGACGGCGCCAGCGTTAGTTGATTTAGGTATTCCTTTAATTACCGCTCACTTTTTCGTCTTCTGGACGTCTCAACTTTCCGTCATTACCCCACCGGTAGCCCTTTCCAGTTATGTGGCGGCCTCGATTGCCAAGGCCGACGTTTGGAAAACAGGCTGGTACTCATTACGGATGGGTTTAGCCATCTACTACATTCCGATCATGTTCGTGTTTATCCCTTCGCTCCTTTGGATGGGCACCCCGTTTAATATTTTCTGGGCCTTTTTAACCACCCTTGTCGGGGTCTTAGCCTTCTCTTCTGTGATGCAGGGCTATCTGTTTGTGAAAAACGAATGGTATGACAATGTGCTCTTAGGTCTGGCATCCCTCACCTTAGTGTTAACCCCAGTATGGACCGACTTCATTGGCGCTGGGATGCTGGTGTTCATCATCATCTGGCAAAAACAACGTGAAAAAGTCAAATCGAAACGCGCGCTGAACGTACAAAGCGCTTAAAGAAAGGTGTGTGAAGGCCATGCTTCAATCGGTCTCAGCGTATTGGACACAACACCATCAAGCACCGCGGCGTTTCAAACGTCAAAGTGTTTATGCCCACAGTGTCAACTTTGAGCATCAAGGCACGCTGTTAACCTTTCATGATCGTAGCCGAGTGCCCTCACCCATGAGTATCTTACTCAACCTTTCTGAAACCGAACTCGCACCGTTCTTTCACGACATCGAAACACTCGTCATGACTTCTAGAGGCATCGTCTTACAGGACGTGTGTTATCCCTTTGATTTAACCGAACAGACCTCGCATCAACTGCACGTCCACAGCCCACTCTCATCGTCATCGTTGAAGTGTCTTCAGACGCAATTAGACACTGTGTTCGCTTCAAATCCTCCTTCAAATACCCTCGAAGCGCAGTGGTTTGAACAACGTTTAAACCACTTGCAGCACCATGCGTCTGAAGCAGCTTCTTTACGTGATGCGTTATCGTCTCTGATGGGGTTTGGCTCAGGCCTCACCCCCGCAGGAGACGACGCCCTAGTTGGCTTTTTGGCAGGGCTTTACTACACTCAACAAGACGAGCTTTTGACAGACGTGAAGCATCATCTCACAGAACTTCTCGCTCAACCCAACGTCACCGTATGGCTTTCACAGCATTTTCTTCACATGGCCCTCGATGGCTGGTTCATTGAACCGATTTTAACACTCTATGATCACCTCATGAAAGACCAATCCATCGAAGCCATCATCCATCAAATACACTCACTAGGGCACACCTCAGGAACAGACTTACTCCGTGGTTTAGCTCTAGCGATATCGACAGGAGGCAACCTATATGGTTCATAATGTAATCAAAAAGAACAGCTATTTTGATTCCGTCACATTGATGTTATTTTCAAGCAAACTCAACGACGTCGAAGGCGTCAAACAAGCGGCTGTGATGATGGGAACCGATCACAACAAATCACTCATGGTCTCGTCTGGTGTGCTCGCCGAAAGCCAGCTTAAAGACATCAGTGCGAACGACCTAGTGATTGGGGTGGTCGCGGATGATCGAACCATCATCGATCAAGCCATCGCAGTCTTAGAAGCACAGTTTGATCAGAAAAAAGACCCTTCCTCTAAAGGCGGAAACAAACGGGTCAAACATCTCGACGCGGCGGTCAAAGAAATACCGGATTTAAACTTGTCGGTCATTTCATTACCAGGGCGCTACGCCAAAAACGAAGCCTTACGGTGTTTAAACAAAGACATTCACGTCATGTTGTTTAGCGATAACATCAGTGTAGAAGAAGAAGTAGAACTCAAAACCTTAGCGGTGGAAAAAGGACTTCTCATGATGGGACCTGATTGTGGCACTGCCATCATCAACGGGGTTGCTTTAGGCTTTGCGAACGTGGTCCGTCGCGGAAACATCGGGCTAAGCGCTGCGAGTGGTACGGGCTTACAAGAAGTCACCGTCATCATTGACAAACTAGGCGGGGGCATCTCCCAAGCCTTAGGCACCGGGGGTCGTGATTTAAAAGCCGCGGTCGGTGGAAAAATGATGTTACTAACCCTCGATGCGCTTGCGCATGACGATCAAACCGAGGTCATTGGACTGGTTTCAAAACCACCCTCACCCTCCGTCATGAACGCCATCGTGGAAAAAGCAAGCACCATTCAAAAACCCATCGTCGCATGCTTTTTAGGAGGCGATTTAAGCGTCTTTGAAGGCACCAACATTTTAGGTGTCGCCACGCTTGAAGAAGCAGCGCATGCACTGGTGAAAGTCTCACAAAAACAAGCCTATGAAGGCCTGAGTGACAGTCCCCTGGCTCAAAACACCCAACGTTTACTCGAAGCCGTGCCAGCCACACAAGGTCAGTACATCCGGGCGCTTTACACCGGGGGCACGTTAGCGTATGAGAGTCTGTTGATTTTAAAAGACAGTCTGGGTTCGGTGTACTCAAACATTTCACTCGACCCCACCTATGCGATTGAAGACCCAGAAACCAGCAAAGAACATACCGTGTTGGACATGGGAGAAGACTATTTTACCAATGGAAAACCCCACCCTATGATCGACCCTGAGGGCCGTGCCAAACGCATCATCAAAGAAGCACTCGATCCACAAACCAGTGTCGTGTTGCTCGATTGTGTGTTAGGGTATGGTTCACATGAAAACCCAGCCGCATCGATCGTTAAAGCGGTCAAAGAGGCATCGTCTGTGCGTCAGGACATTGTTTTTGTGGCCTCTGTCACGGGAACACAAGGCGATCCCCAAGGGCTTCAAAAAACAGAAACTGACTTAACGAACGCAGGCGTGATCGTGTTACCAACCAACGCGCAAGCTGCGACGTTTGCCTTAAATGTCTTAAAAAAGCGAGGCGTTTAAGAATGAATAAAGCCAACGATTTGTTTCAACGCTCTTTGAAAGTCACGAATCTTGGGATTGAGACCTTCGAAGCCACGTTAAGAGAACAACAAGTGCCCACCATTCACATCGATTGGCGTCCGCCTGCGAATGGCAACGTCGTCTTAGCCAGCATGCTCGCAAAACTCACCGATGAGCGGATTGAGCAGGCAAACCAAGAAGCTTTTGATCGCATCAACCAAGGCGAACCCTTATTAGTCGATGTGGTCTACGCGAAAGATGTGTTGCCACAGATGAAGAAAAACACCATCGGACACGCAGGCCCACCTTTGCCATGGGACGCCATGTGCGGCCCATTAAAGGGAGCCATCTTAGGCGCGGTGGTGTATGAAGGGTTAGCCCCCACACTGGAAGACGCACAAACCCTTGTTGAATCCGGGGGCGTTGAGTTTCAAAGCAATCACGCCTTAGGCGCCGTGGGTCCCATGACAGGCATGATCACCTATTCGATGCCTCTTTGGAAAGTCATCAATCGTCGCTTCGACAATGTGGCCTATTGCACCTTTAATGAAGGCTTAGGTAAAGTGATGCGTTTTGGTGCCAATGGACCTGAAGTGATTGACCGCTTGAAGTGGTTAGAAACCGTCTTTGCCCCAGCGCTCAAAACCACGCTGGAAGCCAGTGGTCCCTTGGCTTTAAAAGTCATCATGGCCAAAGCCCTTGCGATGGGCGATGAAATGCATCAGCGCAACACAGGTGCGACCAGTCTAATTGTGCGTGAACTACTTCCTCACCTCATCACAACCCAGCAACACAACGCAGAACTTCCTAAAATTGTGCAATTTCTAACCGGCAACGACCAGTTCTTCTTAAACATCGCCATGGCCGCAAGCAAAGCGATGATGGACCCCGTCAAAGACATTCCCTTTTCGACTGTGGTCACAGCCATGAGTCGTAACGGCACCAACTTTGGCATCAAAATCTCGGCCTTAGGTGAACAATGGTTTGAAGCCCCAGTCAATCAACCCGAAGGGTTGTACTTCCCTGGGTACACCGCCGAAGATGCAAACCCTGACATTGGCGATAGTACGATTGTCGAAACGGTCGGCGTCGGTGGCTTCTCCATGGGTGCCTCCCCTGCGGTTGTCCGCTTTGTGGGCGCATCAAGCGTGGAAGAAGCCATTCAATATTCTCTTGATATGCAGCTCATTACGGTGGGCTTATCCCCCAGCTTAATCATTCCGACCATGGATTTCACTGGAACCGCCACCGCCATCGACGTGCGCAAAGTCATTGAAACCGGCATCTTACCGGTGATCAACACAGGCATGGCACACAAAGAACCTGGCATTGGTCAGGTAGGAGCAGGCATTGTTAAAGCACCGTATGAATGTTTCTCACAAGCCGTCGAAGCCATGTTCCACCACTTAAAACTTTAAGCAGAAAGTTGTGAGTCAGTATGACTATTCCTATCACTCTTGGCATGTGGTTGATTGCCCTCTTACCGATTGTCGTCTTGCTCTATTTGATGGCGGTCCGTCAATGGGGAGCCAACAAAGCAGCCCCCCTTGGTTTGTTGATTGCGTTTGTCAACGCCGTCATCTTTTACCGTGCCAACGTCACCCTGTTAAGCTTTGAAATTCTCAAAGGCTTTTGGAGCGCCTTCGCCGTTTTATTGGTGGTATGGCCCGCCATTTTACTGTATGAAGTGGTGAGTGAAGCCAAAGCCTTTACGGTCTTTAGAAACGGCCTAAAACGTGTCACACCCAACGAACTCATTCAAGTGATTGCGATTGGTTGGGTCTTCACCAGTTTTCTTCAAGGCATCACCGGCTTCGGTGTGCCTGTGGCGGTTGGCGCACCTTTGTTGTTAGGGCTTGGTGTTAAACCACTGTATGCGGTCATCATCCCTTTGATTGGCCATGCGTGGGCAAACACCTTTGGCACCTTGGCGGTCGCGTGGGATGCGCTCGTGTTACAAACAGGGCTTGAAAGCACCCCTGAGGTGCTGTTACAAACGGCGCTGTGGGCCGCCATCTTTATTTGGATTTTTAACCTTCTCACCGGCTTAGCCATCGCTTGGCTGTACGGTAAGAAAGAAGGCGTCAAGCAAGGCTTACCCGCGATCTTAATCATCTCCTTGATTCAAGGCGGCGGTCAATTGCTTTTAACGCAAGTCAATCAAACCTTGGCTGCGTTCATTCCTGCGTCTTTGGCGTTAGGCGCCATTTTCCTCATCAGTAAAACAAAACGTTATGCCAAAACCTGGCAATTAGACGCCAGTCCCATCATGAACCGTGAGACCACCGATCAGGCGGAAGAACTCGTGCCTGAAGACATGAGCGTGCATCAAGCCTTTACGCCTTACTATGTGCTCACGTTCATCACCTTGTTTGTGTTACTCATTCAACCGATTCGTCGTTTTCTAGGACAGTTTCGCATCGGCTTTAGCTTTCCTGAAACCGCCACCAGTTATGGCTACGTGAACCCTGCAGTCGCGAGTTTTTCACCGATTGCTTTGCTTACGCATGCGGGCTTGTTTCTCATCCTATCGTCAATCATCGGTTGGGTCTTTTATCGCCGTCATGCTTGGGTCAGTGAACAAAGTTATAAATTGATTTGGCGACGTTCCTGGCAAAAAACCATCCCCTCCTCGATTGCGGTGGTCGGCTTTATCGTGATGAGTCGCATCATGGGTGGAACAGGACAAACACTCGTGCTTGCTGAGGGCATTGCGTCTACCATGGGCACCAGTTACGTGATGTTTGCGCCGATGGTGGGCTTGTTAGGCTCGTTCATGACCAGCTCAAACATGGCTTCAAACATTTTGTTTGGTGAGTTCCAACTGACCACGGCCAACATTTTAAGTGTTGAGGTTGCCCCCATCTTAGGGGCACAAACCGCCGGTGGTGCCATCGGAAACACCCTCAGTCCCGGGAACATAATCTTAGGCACCACGACCACGGGAATCTTAGGACAAGAGGGTCAAATTTTAAAGAAAATTTTGCCCATTGCGATTGGCGCAGCCATCATCGTTGGCGTCATCTTACTGGGAACCCTTCTGGTCTAACTTAAAGAAAGTGTGGTGATTCGATGAAAAAATCGATTCAAACCTTATTTCAAAAACCGTTAAAAGTCGCCAACATTGGGATTGAGCTCTTTCATCACGCGCTTGAAGATCAAGCGACGCCCAACCTTCAGGTTGACTGGCAACCCATCGCCGGTGGGGATGAAAGCTTGATGCGCAAAATTGTCGAGTTAGAACACGATGAGCGCGTGATCGAGGCCAATCAAGAAGCGGTGCATCGACTCAACAGTGCTCAACCCATATGGGTGGATGTAAAACCCGCCCACGAAGCCATTGGCCTTCATAAACAGACGCTCTTGCATGCGGGCCCACCCATTACGTTTGCGGCCATGAGTGAGCCAATGAAAGGTGCCGTCTATGCTGCGCTAAAGTATGAGGGCTTAGCTAAAAACGATGAAGAGGCCTACACCCTCGCAGCCTCAGGCGACATTCACTACGTACCATGTCATCACTACCAAGCGGTCGGACCGATGACAGGAATCATCTCCGCATCCATGCCTTTGATTTGTGTCAAAAACGAGACCCACGGTAATCTCTCTTATGCGACCTTCAATGAAGGCGCTGGTGACGTTGCACGCTTTGGCGCTTACAGTGAGAACACCGTCAAGCGTTTAAAATGGATTGAAACGACACT
>SKJA01000091.1 GCA_007116105.1 Candidatus Izemoplasma sp. | reverse complement strand
TGTTCGTCTAAAAAGTCTTCGATGACGCTTTGCCGTAAGGACAGCTGATCGACTAACGTGTCGATTTGTAAGAGTTCTGAGGTGTCATGTTTGATGGTGGCTTTGGCAATCCGATCTTGGTTGTCAAAGACCGCCACTTTGGTGCTGGTGGATCCTGGATTGATGGTTAAGATACGCATGATAGCCTCCTATGCGTGGCTGCGGGCGTGCTCATACCCCATGGCTAGCGCTTGTTGATTGAGTGGTAACAGCGCTGCTTTGGCTCCAGAAAAAGTTTTTTCAAGCGTTTTATGAATGGCCTCTTCACTGAGGAAGGTGGACTGTGTCATGAACGCGCCTAACATGATCATGTTGACGGTTTTTAGGTTTTCTAAGCCCAGTGCCATGTCATTCGCAGGAATCTCAATCACCGTGACGTCGTCGCGAAACACGTGATCTTTGATCAATGAGCTGTTGGTGATGATGACCCCACCTGGGGTGACTTTATTTTCAAACTTACGTAAGGACGGTTCGTTGAGGGCGAGTAAAATGTTGGGGTACTCCACCAACGGTGAGTGAATCGGTGTGTCACTGATGATGACAGAACAGTTGGCAGTACCGCCACGCGTTTCTGGCCCATAAGAAGGAATCCATACGGTGTGTAAATCGAGAGCGGTCGCGGTGTAGGAGAGCACTTGACCCAACAACATCACGCCTTGACCTCCGAAGCCTGCGACAATTATTCTTTGATCCATGGTTCACGCTCCTCTCTGGTGTCTTTATAGACGCCTAAAGGATAGTAAGGAATCATCGTGTTTTTCGCCCATTCAAGACTGTCGTTAGGCGTCATGCCCCAACCAATCGGACAGGTTGAGATAAACTCTATTAAAGAGAATCCTTGTTTGTTTGTTTGTACTTCAAAAGCTTTATGAATCGCTTTTTTTGCTTTGATGATGTGCTTTGGATCGTGGACACTGACCCGTTCTAAATAGGTGGCACCCGGGATGGTCGCAAGCATTTCAACAATTCTTAAAGGCATCCCTTGATCGAGAGACCGTCCGCGAGGTGAGGTGGTGGTTTTTTGACCAATTAAGGTGGTGGGGGCCATTTGACCACCCGTCATGCCGTAAATGGCATTGTTCACAAAGATGATGGTAATGTTTTCGCTGCGGTGTGCCGCATGAATGACTTCCGCCATCCCAATGGACGCTAAATCGCCATCGCCTTGATAGGTGAAGACGGTGTGATTGGGTTTGACGCGTTTAATGCCGGTGGCCACTGCAGGCGCACGACCATGGGGCGCTTGTTGCATGTCACAGTTAAAAAACTCATAACTCATCACAGAACAGCCCACACTCGCCACACCAATGCTTTCACCGATGAGGTTTTGTTCTTCTAACACTTCACCCACCAGTTTATGAATGATGCCGTGGGTACAGCCAGGACAATAGGAAAGAGGCGAGTCGGTTAACCCTTTGGTCGGCTCATAGACAACTTTTGTGCTCATGCGACGCCTCCTTTTAAAATGATGTTTTCAATCACGTCAAACAATTCATCGGCACTTGGGACGACACCACCGGTGCGACCAAACCAATGCGTTTGACGTTGACCTTCATTGGCGATGAGAACGTCTTGATGCATTTGACCTAAACTCATCTCAGCCGTCAACAGATGGGTGACGTTTGAAGCGAGCGCTTCAAACCCTTGGACGGGATAAGGCCAAAGCGTAATCGGACGCAACATGCCCACACGATAGCCTTTTTGACGCGCCATCGCAATCGCGGAACGGGCAATCCGGGCCATCGACCCATAGGCAACAATGACCAACTCAGCGTCGTCGGTTTGAACCAACTCATACCGTTGTTCTTCTGACACCATTTGATCGTATTTAACTTTGAGTTTTAAGTTGTGGGTTTCTAAATCTTTGGTGTCTAAAAAGAGCGATAAAATCTTGTTGTTTTTGCCCCGCTTTGCCCCATGACCATCGGCTGCCCATGGTTTACTTTGAAGGTCTAAATCGATGGGTTTATCCAGATCGACTGGTTCCATCATTTGACCGATGAGGCCATCGATGGCCACCATCACAGGGTTGCGGTATTTGTCGGCCACGCGGAAAGCATCTTTGATGATGTCAACCGCTTCTTGAATGCTCTCAGGCGCATACGCCAAGAGGTGATAGTCGCCGTTTCCGCCACCGCGAGTGACTTGGTTGTAATCGGCTTGGGAGGGTTGAATGGACCCTAGACCCGGACCGCCCCGCATCACGTTGATGATCACCGCAGGCAGCTCACTGCCGGCCATGTAGGAGATGCCTTCTTGTTTGAGTGCAATCCCCGGTGAAGACGATGACGTCAACACCCGTGCCCCAGCGCCAGCAGCGCCATAGACCATGTTGATGGCCGCCACTTCGCTCTCCGCTTGAACAAAGATTTTACCGTGTTCTTGCATGTGGTAGGATAGATATTCGGGCAATTCATTTTGCGGGGTAATGGGATACCCAAAAAACGCGTCGCAGCCACCTTTGATTGCTGCGAGCGCCATCGCTTCATTGCCCTTCATTAAGACTTTAGCCATAGGCCCTCCTAAGTACTCACAAATTTCTCAACCGTGATGACACTGTCTGGACACATCATCGCACAAAAGGTACAGGCGATGCATTTGTCTTCAGTCACCATCAAAGGGGTGTACCCTTTAAGGTTGGTTTTCGATTTATCCAGCTGCAAAATGTGAACAGGACACACCGGAATGCAAAGCGCACATCCCTTGCAGCGTTCTTCGTTAATGATGATTCTTCCTTTGGCCAAGTTAGTAGCCTCCTTTTAACCAAGCGTCGCCGATGTAGCGCGTCAAAGCGAGCGGTTGACCGAGCCATGAGGGGTCGGGCTCTACGGTGTGTAAATGGACCGTATAAACCACCTCAACACCAAGTCTTTGCGCTGCCTGTGCTACGATAGGCTGGGCTTGTGTAATCAACGCTTGCGTTGTTTCTTCTAACAAATTCGTGTTATGAATGATGCCGGTTAAGCGAACGCCTGCGGCGTCTTCTAAGGCTCGTGCAAGCTGGACCATTTGATCGGCGGTTTGTGTTTCTAACCGCGCTGTGTTGATGACCATGTAAAAATCCGGTGCTTCTGGCCACGCGTCCACTTGTCTTAACACACGGGCGCCATTCACCGTCCCTGCTAAATCATAGATGGCCCGGACCTCTAGGTTGTGAATCGGGCGCCATGCGGCCGCAGAGACATACGGTAAATCGCTGGCGTCGTGACCTTCTAAGGTCGACTCCGCCAGCG
>SKJA01000135.1 GCA_007116105.1 Candidatus Izemoplasma sp. | reverse complement strand
TTTTTTGTAGCCCGTTTCGATTTTCTATTTTTACTCAGTGGATTATGCAGTATAATGACCATAGTTAAGCCCTCCATTTTACTTATTATAGCACGGCAAAGAACTTTTGAAGCCCCCATCAAGGAGTCCCCATGAAAAGAACACTCATTTGGCAACATCTTGACGACACACAACACTTTGCTAAACGTCTTGCGCAACACGCCAAGGCAGGTTTTGTGTTGTGTTTAAACGGGGATTTAGGGGCAGGTAAAACGACGTTTGTAAAATACTTTTTTGCGGCTTTGGGTGTGCGTGAAATGGTCAATTCACCCACCTTTACCCTCTATAAAGTCTACGACCATGAGCCGTTGCTCATCCATGTCGATGCGTATCGCATCGAAGATGAACGACTTGCCTATGAGATGGATGAGGTTTTTGACGATACCGCCATTACGGTCATTGAGTGGTCATCCAATGTCCCTTCTTACCTACCCCATGACCGACTGGAACTCACATTGATTTGGCAAGATGAGACACAAAGAAAGGTGGAGGTGACAGCGTATGGAAACACCCAAGCGTGGCTTGATCAGCTTATGGCTTGACAGTGCCACACCCACACTGTGGATTGCGCTCACCCAAGGCGATCGGCTGTTGGTTGAGCATCAACAACACGGCGACAACGATCACTCAAAAACGTTGATGCCGCTGCTAGAGCGCTTGATGCGTGAAGCCTCACTGACGGTCAAAGATTTGCACGACATTACCGTTGGTGTTGGGCCGGGAAGTTACACCGGCACTCGCATCGGTGTCGTGGTCGCCAAGACCTTGGCCTACGCTCTAAACATTCCTCTTTATAAAGTGTCCTCACTCGCACTGCTTGCCTCCAGTCAAGAAGGCACATCCATCGCGGCGGTGGACGCTCGACGAGGCTATGTGTTCGCAGGCAAATATCACCGTCAAGAAAACACCCTTTCCCTGCTTGAAGCCGATGCCTATACGACACTGGACACTCTTCAAACCACCCCGCCACTCGCGGTGGTGATCGGAGGCAAACCCCATGTCCTGTCTGTCAAATCACTCAGAGAAAGAGTGCTGGATTTGGACGCGTTAGCACCCACGTATTTACGTCTGACCCAAGCAGAGAATGAGTATGGTCATTAGACCACTAGAAGCCCGTGACGTCGAGCACATTCACACACGTCCAGGTCAGTACTTAGGGGCGCATCGCAGCCGCTTAGAAGTCGAAGAAGAAGTGTTGAAAAACGTCTTAGCTCAATACCTTGTCGCAGAAGAGGACACTCATTTTTTAGGTTATGTGGGGTTTTGGCTCCATGAAGAGAATGCTGAGATTGTGACGCTTTATGTGAATGAAGAAAAACGTCAAAAAGGCATTGGGAAAGCGCTTATGGAAGCGGCTTTTAAAGAGTTAAAGAAACTGAACATCCAACAGCTGACGCTTGAAGTGAGCGTGCTGAACACCGCCGCCATCGCGCTTTATGAAGGCTGTGGGTTTAAGGTGGTGGCGACCCGTAAACAGTATTACAAAGACGGATCGGATGCGTGGTTGATGTTAAAGGAGTTGCAAGATGATCATACTAGCGCTTGAAACCAGTTGCGATGAAACCAGTGCGGCAGTGGTCAAAGACGGCCGCGAGGTGTTGTCCAATGTGGTGTATTCACAGATGCACACACACGCCCGCTTTGGCGGCGTGGTGCCAGAAGTAGCCTCCCGCGAACATGTGAAAAGCATTCTTTCCGTCATCGATGAGGCCTTAAGTCAAGCTCACATCGACGCGTCCGCTTTGGATGCAGTGGCGGTCACAGAAGGCCCTGGTTTGATTGGCAGTTTATTGGTGGGAATCAATGCGGCAAAGGCGTTCGCGTTTGCCCATCAAAAACCACTCTTAGGTGTGCATCACATCGCAGGCCACATTTACGCCAATCAAGCGGTCACACCGATGGTGTTTCCGTTGTTGTGTTTGGTGGTCAGTGGGGGGCATACGGAACTGATTTTGATGGAAGACCATATGCGTTTTACGCTGCTTGGTCAAACACAAGACGATGCGATTGGTGAGGCATACGATAAAGTGGCCCGTGTGATGGGGCTGGGCTATCCCGGAGGACCTAAACTCGATGCTTTGGCTCAAAGCGTCACACAAAGCCACTTAACGATGCCAAAAACGCAACTTGAAGGATATGATTTCTCGTACAGTGGCCTAAAATCACACGTCATCAATACGCTCAATACCGCTAAGATGAAAGGTGAAACGATCGCTCAAGACGCGCTCGCCCATCGTTTCCAAGAAGCCGCCTTAGGCCAATTGATTGATCAAACGCGCAAAGCCCTTGCTAATCACGAAGTCAAGCAAGTGCTCTTAGCGGGTGGGGTGGCCGCAAACCAACGTTTAAGAACGTGGTTAAAAGACGCGGTCGCGCCGATTCCATTGGTGGTTCCACCCTTGTCTTTATGTACAGACAACGCAGGCATGATCGGCTTAGCGGCCTATTATCAACATCAACGAGAAGGTCTTAAAGAAGGCTTAGCACTGAATGGTTACTCACGTCAAACACTGTTTGATCGGTACCGTTGACGATTTAGAAAAGCTACCTTATAATGAAGCATCAACGAGAAGGTGAAAACATGGAAAATAGAAACTTTATTCGCAGCATCATTGAAGACGATTTAGCTTCAGGGAAACACACGCACATTCACACGCGCTTTCCACCGGAACCCAACGGCTTTTTACATCTAGGCCACGCGCGTGCAATCATTATGAATTACACCTTGTCTAAAGATTATCAAGGGTCTTTTAACCTTCGCTTTGACGACACCAATCCCATTAAAGAAGATACGCTGTTCATTGACGCGATTCAAAAGGACATTGCGTGGCTGGGGTGTCATTGGGATGGATTGTTTTACGCCAGCGATTATTTTGAAGCGATGTATGAACGTGCACACATCCTCATCGATAAAGGGCTTGCGTATGTCTGTGATTTAAGCGCAGACGAGATTAAATCAACCCGTGGTGATTTGAAAACCCCTGGTCAAAACTCGCCGTATCGGGAACGTTCCATAGCCGAAAACAAAGCGTTATTTACGGCCATGCGTGAAGGAAAGTTTCAAGACGGTGAAAAAGTCTTGCGCGCTAAAATCGACATGGCTAGCCCGAACATGAACATGCGCGACCCTGTCATCTACCGCATTCAACGGGCGCATCATCACAACACGAAAGACGCATGGCTGATCTATCCGATGTATGATTTCGCGCATCCCATGGAAGACGCGTTTGAGGGCATCACGCATTCGCTTTG
>SKJA01000152.1 GCA_007116105.1 Candidatus Izemoplasma sp. | reverse complement strand
GTGAACGGGCGGTCATGGTTAAACCGGTTCGTATTGAAAAGATTGATTTAGGCCGAAAAACACTGCGCCGACACATTAAGTCTTTGCTTAATAAGACGATTCGCTATCCCTTTGAACGGGCCGTGATGGATTATCACATCATTGAAGAAACGGATGACTATTACCGTGTCTTGGTGATGCTCATTGACGATGATTTGTTACAAGATTATCTTGATTTATTTGCAAAACTCAAACGTCGCGTGACGTTTGATCTCATCAGTTTAGCGATGGCACAACTTTATTATGAGTCGCTGAGTGGCGATGAAGATTTCGTGACCTCGGTGATGGAAGACGATAACATGGTCGATGGCCTCATGACCGTCATGTTTTATGACGACCATATGGCCATCATGGTGTATGATAAAGAGATTCCTGTGTTGTCACTCAATGAAGATTTTGAACGGCCAAGCAACCCTTATATTGAAATGACCAACTACATTGAACGCATCACCCATTATTATCAATATTCGATTCATAAAGGGAAAAAATCCATCAATCACATTAAAGTCATCAACGCCTGTTTAGGGATATCTGATACGATCTTACAAAATGAACTCAAACGTCGGTTTACGACGCTTCCATTTTCGACCTATCAACATCCTGGCTACGAAGGCGATTTAGAAGATTTACCACCCGCCGCAAGAATTCCTTACGCGATTGGGTTAAAGCTTAAAAACACCAAGCGCCTACAAGCACAGTTTAACGTCATGCGCTTACGCCCCATTGATAAACTCATGGACTGGGTGTTGGTTGCCTCATCGACGGTGTTGATTGCGCTCTTTTTACTGTATTTTCCATGGGTCAATTATCAAGGGGAAGTCAACAGTCTTGAAAATAACATCAGCGCCCTTGATGTGACGCTGCGTAACTTACAACAAGAAACCGCTCCAGACCTCGCGCCATCGTTTGTTGATCCTTCTTGGATTGAAGCGAAAGAGAGTCTTCAACATGCGGCGGCGTCGAATGTGAAGTTTTTAGAGCATTCGCTCGCTTTCATTGAATCCCGCCATCCGGTGGTCGAATACAGCCTCAATGAAAGTCAAAATCGGATCACCCTTTACTTACGTGATACCACATCAAGCGCCGCGGAAGCATCAGTGGTCGAACTCTTTGAACGCTATGGCGTTGGTTCGCCTTTCCCAGAAGACGAAACGTTCATCACAGAAATCCCACGAGTGCAACAACTAGGTACCTTTATTGAGGTGGTGATTAATTATGCGCCGTAGAACACTCTTTGGGAAACCGATTCGTCGCCTTAAAATTTTTCGAATTTTAGCCTTGTTTACAGTGATCTTAACCGGAGCCTTCTTCGGTATGCGGTTTTGGTATGAAGGGCGCATTGCGGATTTAGAACAGGAGCAATTCGATTTAGATATTGCTATTAGAAGCATCCGCCTACCGGAAGTTATGATTTCGGATATGTCTTTAGAGCAGTTGATTCAAATCTTGCCGGCCAATATTACGGCTGAGGATGTGCGCATCGATGTGGCCATCCTTGTAGAAGAATCCTCGCTCACCCTCAATCAGTTTAATAGTACGGTCAGTGTCTCGACTAACGCACCAGGACTTGATGGCCTATCCTCCGACATTCGTGCTTGGCGTGTACGTAGTACGTTTGTTTCCACCGATGAATCAGATTTAGTAGACTTTATTAACCTATTAGAAGACGCCACTCTCATTTATAATGTTCAATCGTTTAATGTCTTTAGAAGCGAAGAAGGCACTGGCACCGTGTATCAAATTGAAGTCATTTATTTTACCTACTCTATTCAAATTCCATAAAGGAGGTCCTTTAATGAAATTATTTGTCCAACGCAATCTTGGTATACTTGTTAGTGCGTTTGTCTTTCTTGTGACATTGATCACCGTTAGTGTCGCGGTCTCCATCATGGGGTTTGAGACCTCCACCGATGCGACCAGTGTCCGTTCCATCTATTTAGGCAACGTTGAAGTAAGTAATCGTAGTGCAGTCTTGACTAGTGAGATGAATGCGTATTTAAGAGACGCTAGGTTAGTAATTGTCTATCAAGGACAAATCGTTGAAAGTGATTTAAGCTTTTTGATTCCAGACATTCAAGCCACCACAACAAACCTAGTGCAAGGTCAAAACAATCAAGCATTCTTCCTTTTAAGTGAAATCCAAAGAGCGGCGTTCTTCAATCGATTACAAAGAGATTTCAATCCTCAAATCGTTGCAGCTTTGGACCAAGACGCCCTTGTAAATGTTATTTTAGCTTCAGCCTCTAACATGACGAGGTTAAACTTTATTGAGCTACATGATTTTTTGATGCCTAATGCTTTCACACGCTTGCATCAAGTTGAACTAGAAAGTGTCGCTCCCATTAATGGGCTAGAGATCTCTACTAGAGTATCTTCAGTCATCATCCCTGCATCCAGTCGGTTTTCATTATTAGAGACATTAAGTCAAAAAGCTCTTGATAACACTCAACTCTCAATCATTGCTTCTGGGATGCAAGGGGTGCTCGCGCTCTCTAGTGTCACCAACTTCCAACAAACGATGTATGATGGCAATCCCCCCGCCTGGGTTCAAGATGGCATGAATGTGCGTATTTTACAGCTGGCTGGGCAAGATTTTTCGTTCATTAACGTCAGTGATACCCCCTATGAAATACGTATTAAAAGTCGTGAAAACAACACCATCTTAACGTTTGAACTATGGGGCTTCCCACCGCTTCACACCCGTCAAGCACAAACCGAAGAAACGTTAGTGTTAGAGCCGTTTGTCAACATCGTGAACGATCCTAGCCTCGATGAGAATACCGATCAAGTCATCACCACGGAAACCGCCACCGAAACGATTTATGAAGTGGTTGTGGACGCCGGCGTGCCAGGACGCGTCGTGGATGTGACGCGCACCATTACGTCGCCTGGAGGCGACACCTTTACAACCTTGTTGGTACGTGAAATCTATGATGCACAGCCCGCGACGATACGTCGTCATGTGGTTGCGAAAGAGGTGGACTAAATGGCACAAAAACGGATTGGTGACATTTTAGTCGAACAACAAGTCATCACAAACCTACAGCTCAAACAAGCCATCAAACAAAAAAAAGAGGACGAACGTTTAGGCGAAACACTGGTTCGTATGGGCATGGTGAATGAAAGCCAAATCCTAAAAGCCTTAGAAGCATCCACCGGCATTCAGCGGATTTCACTCACCACCTATAAATTTGACGATCACGTCTTTGAATACGTTGATGAAGAGTTTTGTCGGCGCAATACGATCATTCCTTTAAGTGTCGATGG
>SKJA01000008.1 GCA_007116105.1 Candidatus Izemoplasma sp. | reverse complement strand
TGGAACCTCCATCTTCAAGGCCGCATCGATGATCTCTTGAGGGTTTAACAAGCCGATGTTCAACGACGAGGATAACCGAGCATGAAATAAGACATCGCTGCGCGCATCAAGCGCATCTTGATAGGGCCCAAATTGAGCAAAACGTTCTTGAAAAAATTCTTCCATCGCCTTTAAGGCTTGAGCTCTGGTGTAGGGGTATTGAAACCCTTCCACTGCCCCGATGTGCGACGCGAAATGTGTCTTTACATACGTCTTAGCTTCCTCGAGCACCTCCGAGTTGGGCGCACAATACACCTTTGGTAGAGGCGTGTTTAAGGGAATCTTTTTTCGGTTTTCCCCATCAAAGCTGTACTGACCGCCCAGTGGTTGATCACCGTTCATCAATAGATTCAATCGTTGTCGTTGAAAGCGATAAAAGTCTCGCATCAAAAACGGATGTGTGTTGAAATAGTTTCGAAGTGTCGCTAAATCCGTCAAAAAATTGGGTGTAGGATGAACGATTAAGCGCACTTGACGCTGTTTGAGTTCACGTGTCAAACGTTGATGTAAGTAATCATCCACCACATCATACACATGCACTTCATCACCTGATTGAAGGCCGTGATACTGACCGTTTTCACAAGCCTCACGATAGTCAATGTACGCCACATCAAGACCTTGCTTGGCTAAACGCAAAGCATAGGCTTTCATTGAGGCACGGTGTAAGACGAGCTTTTGCTTATGAAATAGAATGTTGACTTTTGCATCTGCAAAAAAAAGAGGATCTTCAATCAACACCACACGGTCACACGCTTTCGGTAAGGAAGGAAACAATTGATGCGGGTAAAGATAGAAATGTTGAGCCATTGCATCACCTCTAAAAATAGTATAGCGCAGATGTGCTCGAAGGGGTGATAGAATGCGCTTGAGGTGCTTTAAAAAACAAGAATGGTTTAAACTAGTCAACCCTTAGAATATACGATACAATAAACACAAACAAGGAGGCGAACCATGCGCTTGTTTTTAGCTTACACACTTAGCGACCCTTTAACCCATTACGCCCTCACACTGCAAGACGCGCTTAAGCCCAGTTTTTTTAGCGGGCGTTTAACGAGCCCCATGCAGCTGCATCTGACGGTGCTTTTTTTGGGCGAACAACCCGGTCACCGGTTGGCTGAGTTAGAAGACGTGTTGTCTGAGGTCATTGAACACACGCCTTGCACCGAAGCGTCTACAGGGACCATTGGCGCCTTCAAACAAGGGGCTAAATCACTACTCTATCTCGGTCTTAACACCGGTGATGCGCCGATTGTCAAACTGCATAAGCGGCTCAAAAAAGTGCTCATAGACAGACACTTTGTGTTGCCTCAACAAGCGTTTACGCCGCACATCACCCTCGCCCGTCAAGTCGTGTTTCATGAAGCTAAACCCCCAAGTTTAATCCCCCAAAGAAGTCTTACGTTTACGCTTGAGGCTCTGACACTGTTCCACAGTTATCGCCATCACGAGACACTCGTCCACGAACCGCTTGCCACATTCAACCTCGCCCCAAGTCACACCGAAGGATGATCGTATGCCCTTAAAAAAAGATGTACTCTTAGAAGAACTCTCACAGTTAAGAGATCAGCTCGAAGCCGCCTCACAAAGACCACCAGGCTCTTTGTGTTCGGATCAAGTGCTTAAAGACATCGCCAGTTTAAACCCTTTAAACGTGACCGATTTTGAAGCACTTCAAGGCGTCGATGAAACCTTTATCGAGCATCATGCTCGACATTTTTTAGCCGTGGTGAAGAAACATCGCCAAAGACAGTTTAAGGAAGTCAAAGTGTCTAAAATGTCTCATTCGGTGTTGCTAAAGTATAAAGACCGCTTGACCAATATTTCACGGCATAACCGTAACTTGTTTACCGGAAAACTCACCCAGCGTTTAGGCGTTGATTTGGTTCAGCCCTTCATCGTCGATCGGTTAGAGAGTTTTGTGTTCTCCCCTAAAGTAAAAACGTTGCGACTCACGACGCTCAAACAAGCACCCCAACAACAAGCTTTGTTCCATCAACACTTGACATTATTGTATCGTTCCCTTAACCGAGATTACAAAGAAAAAGGCACGTATGATCTTTACTTGACCTATCCTTTTGTTGAAGGTCGTCTTTTAGGTGAGGGCTTTGAGATTAAAGCACCGCTTCTTTATTACCCTGTCACGCTCGAGCGCAAAGGGTACGATTTTTACCTTCATTTCAATGAAGAGAAAGACATTGTCTACAACCGTGACCTGATTCTTGCGAATCATAAGTTCTCTCAGTTTAAAGACATTCAAACCCCACCCCCACTCAATGATTTAACCTTAGAGGCGTTTGAAAAAACGGTGCTGCCTTATTACGCGGAACATCACCTCACCTTTGAGGGGTCGTTAAAGACCTCCTTTATGACGTTTAAACCTTCTTTAAAAGCGGATTTCAAACGTTATCAAAAAGGTCAACTTGAGTTGAAACCCTATGTGGTTCTTGGTCAATTTAGACTGCACTCTTCCGCCTTGCAAGAAGACCTCTCAGAGATTACTAAGAAAAAAACCTACAACGATTTGTTGAAGACGCTCATCGAAACGCCCTATGAGACATACGATTACACCACCCTCACGCCGTTTAAGCTCACCCAAACCGCGACCGTCAAAGAAGATCAACTAGCCTACATCAACCCGCTAAACTACGCGCAAGAGAAGGTCATGAACTTACTCGATCATAAAGACAATCTCGTCATCTGGGGTCCTCCTGGCACCGGGAAGTCGCAAACCATCACCTCGTTGGTCGCCAAACACATTCTCAAAGGCGACACCGTGATGGTGGTGAGTGAAAAGAAAGTGGCACTGGATGTCATTTATTCACGTTTAGGATCCGCGAGTCGGTATGCGATGCTTCTAGACGACGCGCAGAACAAACAACGCTTCTATCAACAACTGCGGGCCATGATTGATCCCATCCCACCCTCACGCAGTGTGCCCAACGATCTGCCTGCGATTGAAACTGCCATAAAAAAAACCTACGCTGAGCTCGATCGTATGCATGACCGTTTTTATCACGCTTCACCGGATACGGTGAAAATGTATATGCTATATGACCGTTATCTCACAGAAAAACAGCTCGACGAACAGTTCATGCCAGCCCAAGCCTTGGCTTGGTTCTCAGCACTAGAACAGCCTCTGATGGTACGCACCGTACAAACGTTAGAAGCCCGTTTTCTCGGCCTAAGGTTGATGCCGAGTCTGTTGTTATATTTAAGACGGTTACACCAGTATCCGTGGTTAAAGCATCTCAAAGACACGCTCACCCGAAGCGACAAACGCACCCGCCAACAGCTGCTTGAAAGACTCGAAGCGTATCTTGTTGCTTCGCCTAAAAAAACAGGCCTAAAAGCGTTGTTTAGTTCACAAAAACCGTTTTCGTATACCGAAGAAGAAGCGCTCACTTTGTTTGCTAAAGCAAAGTGGATGTCTCGGTTTGTAAAAGCACTTAGAGCGGAACCTTTGTTGCTTCAAGATGCGCAAAGAATGCTTAAGTCGATGACCCGTTTAAACGCCTTTATGGCGTCCTTAGACAAGATTGAACAACGTTATGTCGAACAGTTGGTGCGGGATGACTGGTTTACTGTGGAGAACCTTAATCGCCAACAAAAAGTGCTCTTTGATACATTCTATACAGGCTACATTGAACGCTTTGAGGCGTTAAACGCCGACGCGGTGACCTCGCTTGAACGCTTCCATCAGTTGATGAGCAAATTGGATCAACTCCATCACCAAAAACAACAGTGGTCGCTTGAAAGTTTTGAGATGATCTTATACCGCAATGCGTTAGATTTTTCAAACACCAAGCGCATCATCGAGATTAAACGTCACCTTGACGCTCAGCATAAAAAGAGTGTGGCGCACTTTCTCAGACAGTTTCATCTAGAAATTCACAATCATCTGAAGATTTGGCTGTTGACTCCAGAAGTCATCAGTGAAATTATGCCGCTGGATTACGGCATGTTTGATTTGGTGATTTTTGATGAAGCCTCACAAATGTACGTTGAAAAAGCGATTCCAAGCATTTACCGTGCACGAAAAGTTGTCATTGCCGGTGACAATAAGCAGTTAAGACCATCTTCTTTAGGTCAGGGTCGCATCGATTACGACGCCGAACTTGACGACGATGAATCCTGGACAATGGATGCTCAAAGTCTTCTTGACCTCGCTCGGTTTAAGTACCCTGAAACCATCCTAAATTATCATTACCGTGCGCTCTATGAAGAACTCATTCAGTTTTCAAATCATGCGTTTTATGAAGGAAAACTGCATGTTTCTCCCAATCATGACATACCGCACAAACCACCCATTGAGTACCACGTGGTGAAAGAGGGGTTGTGGCATCAACGCCGGAACCTCATCGAAGCCCAAAAAGTGGTGGCACTCTTGAAAACCATCTTGCGCACAAGAACTCACAACGAATCCATCGGCATCATCACGTTTAACGTTCATCAGCGCGATCTGATAGAAGATTTGCTCGATGAAGAAATCTTAAAAGCGGGTCGTTACAGTGGAAAAATCCAAGCGGAGCTGCAACGGATGGATGAGGGTGAAGACAAAAGTTTGTTCATTAAAAACATTGAAAACGTCCAAGGCGATGAACGCGACATCATCATCTTTTCAACCGCGTATGCTAAAAACAAGGAAGGAAAGTTCTCTCGTCAGTTCGGTTGGTTGAACACGGAGGGTGGCCAAAACCGTCTCAATGTTGCAGTGTCACGAGCGAAGAAGAAAATTCACATTGTCACGTCGTTTTATCCTGCAGAGCTTCATGTCGAAGACTTAAGCAGTGAGGGTCCCAAACTGTTTAAATTGTTCATGCAGTATGCCTACGCCATCGCGCACCGTAAACCACACGATGCTCAAAACATCTTAGCTAAGCTCAGCCCGCTAGATCATCAAAGTGAAGCCATCACCGCCTCCTTACAAGAGGATGTGTGTAAACGATTAGAAAAAGAAGGCTATGAGATTCACCAAGACATCGGCATCGGTGGCTATACCATTGACATTGCTGTCTTTGACCCAACCTTGCAGCGCTATTTGTTGGGTATCTTATGCGATTCTAAAGGCGACAGCGATGTCCGGGATGAATACTACCATCAAGCACGGTTTTTAAAAGCCCGTGGTTGGCGTTTAACACGCATCTTTGCACCGCATTGGTTCAAAGATTCTGCTCACGAAATGCGGCGGCTTCGTAAGCTTCTTAAAGACGCTGCGGAAGAAGGAGAACACGCATGAAACACTACAAAGAAGAACTATGGATGCACACGCCCACACGACGAGCCTATCAAAACATCACCGGTAAAGTTCAAGCTGCGATCGATCAAAGTGGGATCGTTGAAGGGATGGTGTTAGTCAACGCCATGCACATAACGGCGAGTGTCTTCATCAACGACGATGAACAAGGATTGCATCGAGACTTTGAAACCTTCTTAGAGCGTCTAGCACCAGAGAAGCCTCACAGTCAATACGCTCACAATGGATATGAAGATAACGCCGATGCGCATCTAAAACGCCAGATCATGGGGCGTGAAGTGGTGGTGGCGATTACCGAGGGGAAGCTTGACTTAGGTCCTTGGGAACAAATTTTTTATGGTGAGTTTGACGGGATGCGCAGGAAGCGTGTGCTGATTAAGGTTTTAGGCATCGGCGCGTGAAAGAACTGCTGAATCTCATTGCGAGCTACCCTGCTTCAACCCCTCAAGAAATCGCCGACCAACGTCTCATGACGGCGTTCATCGAAGCCCATCCTAACGCAACAAAACGTTCCAACCTAGCAGCCCATGTTACGTCATCCATTGTCATCTTAAACACAACGTACGATCATATTTTGATGGGCTATCATCAAATCTACCAATCGTGGGGATGGTTTGGAGGTCACAACGACGGGGATGAAGATTGTTATCGTGTGGCCCTCAAAGAAGCGCAAGAAGAAACAGGACTGTCTGCGTTTGTTCAAGCCTCACAAGAAATCGTCGCCCTCGATGTCATCTACGTTGAAAATCATCTTAAACAGGGTCAGTATGTGCCAGATCATTTGCACCTCAATGTCAGTTATGGATTTATTGCGGATGATCGCGCCTCGTTAAAGCACAATCCTCATGAGCACCAAGGGCTTCGCTGGTTTCCTTTAGATACTTACCTTCACAGTGTCAAAGAAACACGGATGAAACCGATTTATGAAAAAATCATCGCACGAATGCTCGCGAAAAAAGGCTAAAAAAAACCGTAAAGCAGCGTTAAGCTTTACGGTTTTTTGTGACTAAAACTGCCACTGATGCAGTCTGCGTGGCGATGTAAAAAAGTTTAAAAACATCGCTTTGGCAAGCAGCGGGTCAAAGAGGCCTTGTTGTACTTGTGGCCAGCTCATCAAGCTGTCTAGCGACACCATCGGAATGCGTTGTGGATGCATTTGGATAGGGATGTGTGGATAACCTAAAGCGTTTAAGACGCCCACACGATGATTGCCACCAACAACAATAAAACGATACTCATCGTCATGCTTTAAAAAATACCCGCGGATGGTATCGGTTTGCTTATCGACATCAAACCCGGCAGCTTTAACACTGTTGTAAATGTCGATTAAGCGCCGATATTCACTCTCTAAATGGCGGTCACTCACAGGACCTAAGAAGTGAGAACCCTCAGATTCTGGCATGTTTTCTGCGAAGCCTCCCATCGGAATGGCATCGTAAGCCCACGGGGTTAACAGTGTTTTGCTGCTTGTCGACAAAAGAATCTCTAGCGCCTTTTGTGGCACTGCCTTTAACGCGGGGTCATCAGGCGTATTAAAAAACACTTCCATTAAATTTTTAGGGGTAAAGTGTTCATAAAACCGATGCATTCGTGTGGCGTTAGGATGCCTTTGGGGTTGTGCTGCATAATCCAACACGCCATGGGTAAAAGGATGGTCGTAACCTGCTTCAAAGGACCAACCGAGTATGTTTTTAATCTGTTTTGTGGGCACTAACATTAAATCTTTTTCAGACTGTTGAATGAAGTCTTCGTACGACCCTTCAAACAGACGTTGATGTGTGTCTATAATCATCATTATCCCTCCTTAAAAAATGGTAACACGAGAACGTCAAGGCTGCTTCAATAAAGCAAAAAAAAGACTCAATCAAGAGTCTCGTTTTGATATCTCAAGCCGATTTTAAGCTGGGATAAGTTATGCTCAAACATGTCAATTAACGTAATGCCTTGTGCGAACTCGTCAGGGGAAACATTTTCCATCGCATACAGGTAAAGAATGGTCGCACCTGTGGCTTGTTGAATGGTTTGCGCAACATTTTGATTCAGTAGTTTTTCTGAAAAAAGGTGTTCAATTTGGTAGGTGTTCATTAGCGAAATCATGTTTGAGATCGCCGTAGGAACCGGTTCAGCATCAGAAGAAAAGCCACGATAGGCGTTGACATAACTAAGATTGTAGCGGGCAATAAAGTACCCCATCGCGTTGTGCCCGCCGTACATCAGCACGGTAATTTCGACTCCTTGTCGCATCGACACAAAAGCTTCGTGAAGTCGTTCTAACTCAGTCATGTAGGACTCTGCACGCGCTTGAATAAGCGCTGCGTGTTCGGGTAAGAGTTCAATCAAGTTTGCCTCAATCACTTGCACCATCATCATGACGTTTAGAGGATCGGTCCAGATGTGCGGGTCATAATCGTCTGTGTTTGAAGGGGTGTTGCTTGGGGGAACTTCTGAGATGATGCGTTCAAAGCCTTCTTCAACCCGCACATTGATGGGGGGGGATTCAAAGAGCACTTCAGTGCCCTCAAAAAGTGTGAAAATGATCTGGGTCAAACCATCGCGGAGTCCTTCAAGAATCACAAAGTCTTCGTAGGTTTCAACGCTGACAACATCACGGGGCAAAAACTCAGCAACCCGGACGTCCAAGGTGAAATCGGCTGTGTTTAAAAGAACTTCTTGACCCCGTGCGTTTGCAAAGAAGACACCAAGTTCAAGCGAATCACCCAATGGAATGGTCGGGACACTGCCATGCCAGTGATCCACATGAAACCACGCAGTCAACTGTTGATGGTTTTCGCGGTCAGTAAGCTCAAATGTGGTAATTGTCTCACCATAATGATAATCCTCGGGATTTCCTTGGATACGGTTGACATGTTCAGATAGCACAAGTAGGGAGAAGGATTGCGCAGAAGGTCTGACTAAGCGATTGACCCAAGGTTCCATCCGGTCACTAGTTTGAATCAATAGATCCGCGTTCAAGATGTCACTGATGATGCGTGGTGTGGGTTCAAACGTGTGCGCATCCACCCCCGGAGGTAAGATTAAACGAACATCTGCCAAATCTCCTGCGAGTGTCCGTGCAACATCAAACTGTGGAAACAACGTCGTCACAATGAGTGGTTTTTCATTGTTGGAAGAGGGTGTTTGACAAGCAGTTAACGATAACAGCAAAAGAAAAAGTGATCCAATCACCAAGAGTTTTTTCATACATTTCACCTCATATTTAACAAGGCTATTATAATACAAAACAAACAGAATGCAAATCATTCGCATTTAAAAGAAACGGACAACTTATCTTAAAAATTTCCACTGACACTTAAATGGATAGAAGTACAACTCCGCTTTATCGTTTGATTTCTTAAATAAACAATAAAAGAACAGGATAAGAAAAGTAGTTTATTGAACAAACTATTTTCACCACTCTCTTTTTTAACGATTTTGCTTGATATACTTTGAATTTATGGCTTTATTAGGGTATAATATCTTTAAAGGAGAGTGAAGATATGGGATTTTTAGACAAATTGTTTAAGCGCAAAAAAGCTTCAAATGATTCAAAATCGGTTGATCACGACACTCCAAAAAAGACGACATATGATCAAGGTCAAGCGGACTCACCCAAGCCTCAACATGCTGAAGAAAGTTATGAAAAGGGCTTAACTGACGCACCGAAAAAGGAAACACCTGCACCAGATTCGTTTGAAAAAGGTCAAGTTTCTACCCCTTCAAAAGCGAATGGCGCACCAAGCTACGATAAAGGATTATCGAGCGCGAGTGTCATTGGTGATTACATTGTTGAGCAAAACAAGAACACCAAAAACCCACATTTTAATGAGTGGGGCGTACGCAAAAGAGACTCGAAAAAAGTCATTAAGTACTTCTCAACAGAAAAAGAAGCGCTTAAACACGCAGAAGCTTTATCTGATTCCTAAAAAAGACCGTGAGGTCTTTTTTTATGTTTTTGAGGCATCCTTTGATATGATATAAATAACACGTTCACTCACGAATGTTGAGTGACACTTATACATAAAGGAGGTGTTAGGTTGAAACGACTTCTATGCGTTTGTTCGTTGCTTGTTTTATTGGCTGCGTGTGAACCGCGTGAACCAAGTCATGGTCGGCGTGTTCAAGAGGAAACTTTTCCGACTGTCAACAACGCGCTGTTGTTAGAAGAATCCTTTGAGATGCCTTTGTCTCAACAAAGTGAACGATGATGCACTCTCGATTACTGATCAACCAAACCGAGATGCCGAGCGTTGGGTTTGGCACCTGGCGCCTTGAGGCGAACAGCATCACACAAAGCATTATTTTGGATGCTTTAAAGGCTGGATATCGTCATTTTGATACCGCCGCTTTTTATCAAAACGAACTCAGTATTGGTCGCGCCATCCGTCAGTCTGACATTCCCCGTGAGTCACTCTATTTGACTTCTAAAGTACCCTCCCATATTAAAGATCCCCAAGCAACACTGGACATCTTTGAACAAACGTTGAGAGATCTTAAGACCGATTATGTCGATCTTTACCTCATTCATGGTCCAGCACCTAAATCTGAGCGCCACGAATCACATCGTTACAATAAAGGCAATGTCGACGTTTGGCAAGTGCTAGAGAAGCTTTATCTTGAGGGCAAAGCGCGGGCGATTGGGGTCTCTAACTTTTCACTGAATGACTTAGATAACATTCGACAGCACGCGTCTATTTTACCAATGGTCCATCAAATCCCTTTCTATGCAGGACTTGATCAACAAGCATTGTGCGAAGATGCTCACACCCACCGAATGATCATACAAGCCTACTCACCTCTTGCTAAAGGGGAACTCGTCAAACATCCAACAGTCATTCAGTTGGCGACAAAATATCAAAAAACACCGGCTCAGATTTTATTGCAGTACTGTCTTGCTTTAGGCACAGTACCACTGCCTAAAACCCAGCATCAAGCGCGCATGAAAGAGAACTTGGATGTTTTTTTTGACCTTGCGGAAGACGATCTTCAAACACTAAAACACATTGAACCCTAAGCCATCATCAACTCGATGATGGCTTTTTTTGCATTGCAAAGAAACCGTTTAAATGATTTGAAGTTCAAAGCAAATTAAGCTATGATAAACATAGTTAATTTTTTTAAAGAACTTAGATTATCTTACAAAATAGGAGATGCTTATGATAATACAACCCTCTATTCGTGGCAACGTCTTTACCAATGCCCACCCAAAAGGGTGTCAACAATTGATTCAAAGCTACATTGATGAAGTTTCAAAACTATCCGCTTTTGAGGGCCCAAAAAACGTCTTGATTATTGGTGGCTCTTCAGGTTATGGCTTAGCTTCGCGGATTGCTCTGGCGTTTAAAGGAGGCGCAAACACATTAAACATCTCCTTTGAATCCGGACCTAAAGGTAAACGTACAGGGACCGCAGGGTGGTGGAATAACATCTACTTCCAACAAGCTGCGAAGCGTTTAGACACGTTGCATAAAGATTTTGTCGGCGATGCGTTTAGTCAAGCATTTAAAGATGACGTAATGGACTACATTCAGACTCACTTTGGAAAGATCGATTTAATCATCTATTCGCTTGCGGCGGGTGCGCGCAAGCATCCAACGGAAGATGTTTTAGTTCGATCCGCCATCAAAACACTTGGGGAGCCTGCGATTGGCAAAACCATCAACGTCGCAAAAGAATCGATAGAAGATTTAGTCGTCGAAGGCGCCACGGAAGAAGAAGTCCAAAACACCGTCTTTGTCATGGGTGGAGAAGATTGGGAACAGTGGGTTTTACAGCTCGCCTCAAAAGCCTTACTCGAGTACTCAGTCAAAACGATCTCATACACCTACATCGGTGGTCCGACCACGGCTCGCTTGTATCGTGAGGGCACTTTAGGTAAGGCAAAAGAAGATTTAGAAGCAACAGCGCTTCGCTTAGACAACTTTCTAAAATCAGAGTACGAAGGTGAAGCATTAATTTCATCGTCCAAAGCTGTGGTCACAAAAGCAAGTGTCTTCATTCCTCAAATGCCCATTTACGTGTCATGTTTATTTGATGTCATGATGGCTTCAGGTCATCATGAATCAATCATCGAACACAAGCATCGACTCTTTTCTTCGATGGTCTACGGGACAGAACGTCGCGTGGATGAGGAAGGTCGAATTCGTCTTGATCATTTAGAAATGGATGACGTCATTCAACAAAAAACCGCAAAATTGATGGCATCGATTGATGAGAAACACTTGTTTGAGATGAAAGGAACCCAGCAATTTTTGAAAGAGTTTTATCAAATTCATGGGTTTAATCATCCGGGCATCGATTACGATGAGTCCGTTGATTTAGAAGCACTTGAGTTGTTACAACCCAAATAACACAGAAAAAAAATCAGTCTACTGACTGATTTTTTTTGCATGAAAAAGGCACTCAGTGCGGTGAGTGCCTTTTTCGAGAAAAATAAAGGCTATCGACCACCAAGGTCGGTGGTAGCATCGTCAATGACAAGCTTTGATGGTGACTCTGAGGTCTAAGCGAGCAAAGCTTGGCGGAACGTGGTTAAAATATCGTATGATTTATGGTGTAGTTCCTTGTTAAACACATATTCATCGCCATCGATGTTATCCATTTCTTCGTTATACCAACCAATGACTTTGTCTAAGATGATTTTGACCGTATCCATGTCGTTTTCAAACAGTGCTTTTTTAAGCTCTTTCGTGTAACCCAGCATGAACGGGTTGCGGGTGTAGGTAAGGATGGTGCCAACGACCCCTTCAAGTTCAATTAAGAATTCTTTTTTACGCATGATTATCATCCTTTCTTACAGATTATAAGTTGACAAATTCAGGTGGTAAGTCATCTTCAAAATCTAAATATTGATCAAAGTCCACATACAAGTTGACGAACTCAGGTGG
>SKJA01000172.1 GCA_007116105.1 Candidatus Izemoplasma sp. | reverse complement strand
GTTATTGATTGTCGGCAGCTTTCTTATCCTTTGGATTTTCGGATGGCGAACCCTTCAAACCGAACCTTTTCTTTCCTCTGGTTTTGGTTACTTGTTTCTGTTAGTGAGCCTCATATGGCTGTTGACGGTCATCATGATTGGTTCTGTCCAAGCCATTCCTTATCGTGTGACGTATCAAATCGATGAAAAACGCATTCAAATCAACGTAAAAAGTCTTAAGACGCACCCTATGTTCTTGACGTTCTTCGATTTTCTAAACGCAGCCATCTATGGTCGCTCAGACACGGTGCCGCTTCATCGCTTTGGCAGCCATCGAAGCATGAAGTTGACTTGGAAAAGGATTCGTTCGGCACGCGTTTTAAAACGCTGTCAAGTTGTCGTGCTCAAGGGGAGCCCTGGTGAAAGCATGCCTCTGTATTTTGAAGATCAGTATCACGAGATACTGCAATGGATTCAAAAGCATCAAATACCTTTAGAGGGAAACTAATCATTGCAGATTGAAGTTGAGAAAGATCACTTAGGTGATCTTTTTAATTATGTGCGAATCATTTAGACCATGACATTTTTACACTGTCTGAGTTCGCGAACTCAAACGACGAAACGTGAGAACGCCCAAGCGGATGACCATTTATTTTGATAGCCAAAGTAAACTTGGTCCTAAAAACGTTTCAATGTATAATGAATTCATTACATATTCATTACTGAAAACCATGAACAACAACAACGCTAAAAATCCAACACTTACAGAAAGGTGAACTTATGTTAAAAAAATGGATGACGTTAGGTTTATGTTTGTTACTGCCCTTGATGTTGTTGGGGTGTGGTGAAGGCCCTCTCGCAGACGATCCAAACCCACCACCACAAAACGGCGAAACCGATCAAGATCCGCCAAGTTCTGAAGATCCACAAGAAGAAGAACCGCACGAAGAAACACCGCCAAACTTAGAAGATCTCTTACCAAGCGACCCTCTAGGGACTCGTGTCCTCATCGATTCATTAGACGCACTCGAAGTGAAAGAACATGTCATCACCATCGATGAAGCAGGTGTGTATGAAATTTACAGTGGCGCAACATTTGATGCGACCGGTATCTTGTACACTCACGATAAAGAACGTCTTAAAGGGGACTATCGAACCGATGATTTTATCATAACACTCTACCTCCAACCGGCTCAGTACATCATTGAAGTGCGTGGTTCAACCAGAGATGAGTTTGGTGCTTACGGCGTACATGTTGAATACCGTGAGGATTTAGCCCATGTTCATTATTATGTTTTAGATAAAGTAAGGCTTAGCAGTGTCATGGAACATGTGTTTGAAATTACTGAAGCTGGCAACTACAGTGTGATCGGCGAGAGTGTCGTGAACATTCAAGGCACATTGTACAATAAGACCACTGGAAACTACTTAACCACCGACTGGGATTCCCATGTGGATGGTGGATTCAAGATTGATTATGATTTTGAGCCAGGGACGTATGAAATTCATATTCGTGGGTATGACTGGTCAGCGGCCGATTATGAAGTGCTTATCATCAAGAATGATTAGCACCAAGACTCCACCCCTGATATTGATTCATTTAAATCCCTCAATGGAGGTCTCATGGAAGAAAAGCGATTGACCGTTTTGACGCAAAAACGGTGTGGAACCATGTTTCATCAAAAAACGTACAACCTCTTCATCACCGACGCGAATGTCTATTTTGTGAGAATCACAAAACAAGATTATAAAGAGGCACAACAAGCCATGGATGCTTCACTCAAAGGGAAGTCTTTTAATGAACGTTTGAGTCTTTTAGCAACCAACCGTTATGCACTTCCGCCTCGCTATCACACCATGTCATTAAAGGACATGCTAGAAGAACATGTTGACAATTTTAAAGTGACCTACTCAGACATTCAAAAAATCAAAATAAAACGACCCAAAACAAGAGACAGCAAAGGATTAGCAAAGGACGATTATTTTGTGATTCAGACGACCCAAAAGAAACACAAAGTCACACCTGCCTCTAAAGAAGAACTAAAACGTCTTCAAGAAATCTTAGGCGATCGTGTGAAAGTCCCGTTCATCATCCTTTAACTCCAAAAAGTAGACGACATCTCGAACGTGGTCTACTTTTTTTGTTGTGACTCTTTCAAACGTCATCAAGCTGATCGCCTGAACACTTAGAGGGCGTCAGCAAAAAAATGCGTTCTTTGATGTGATAGGATAGTTATGAGGTGATTTTCATGACATATTTTAAAAGAACCATGGGTTTCTGGTTTATCGTAAGTCTTCTGATGCTCAATGCGCTGTTATGGTTCACAGCCACCCCCCGGTTTGAACAACCACTTGAAAGTACGATTGGGCAGTGGCAAGGCGCCAACATCTTACTAGGGTTCACACTCGTCTTTTTCTTGGCCACCAAAAACCGTGTTGTGGTGTTTTTGTTTAATGGTTTAGAGAAGTCCTATAAATATCATCGTGTCTTAGCCATGGGAAGCTTAGTGTTGGTTTTCTTACACGCAAGTTTTGCCCATTTAATCTGGGCGAATTTCATTGCAGGTTTGCCTTTAGATGGCCGGGCCATGGGTGCATTAGCACGTAATCTGTTCATTGGTCTGATTGTCGTTGCTTTACTTGCGAAATACATGAAATATGAACACTGGCGTATGATTCATCGCTTGATGATCATTCCCTATTTAGCCGCGGCATATCATGCGTTTGCACTGTCTTCTTACCCGTTGCTTTCGCTATCCCCTCTTGGGATCTTTATGATGACGATGGTCCTCACCGGGACGGTGTCGTCCTTGTACATGATTTTCATGTATCGTTATGTGGGGTTTCCACATCAAGGTCAAATTGTCCGCGTGACTCGTTTGAACGAATCTGTGACAGAACTTGAAGTTGCTTTAGATGAACCCTACACCTTCCAAACGGGACAGTTTACGTTTATTAAGATCAAAGAAAAGCCGTTTCGTAACGTGCCACACCCCTTTTCTCTTTCAGGGATGCGCGATGGACGACTCCTGTTCACGATTAAAGCCATTGGTGATTATACTGAACAGATCTATCGTTCCCTCAACGAAGGCACGCCAATAGCCGTGGGCGAACCCATGGGCCATATGACATTTGAGAATCATAAAAGCACACAAGTATGGATTGCTGGAGGCATCGGCGTCACACCCTTCTTGAGTCATTTAAGAGCGCTTGAGGTCCCTTCTCAAACCATTCGCATGTATTATGCTGTCAATGACAAGCGTGAAGCTGTCCACCTTGATTTACTTGATCAATTGGCTAAAACCCTTCCGCAGTTTTCTTACCGACTGATTGAAGCTAAATC
>SKJA01000102.1 GCA_007116105.1 Candidatus Izemoplasma sp. | reverse complement strand
ATGCCATACCAATGATCATGATACTGTGTTACTTCTAAAAAGGCCCCTTCTTCTTGAAGTGCCAAAAACGTTTCATAGGTTAAAAAATGGTAATCAACCCCATCCACTTCGCCAGGACGCATAGGCCGTGTGGTGGTGGTGACAAGTTTTTGAAATTGATGGTGCTTGATGAGCATTTTCGCAAGCTGTGTTTTCCCACTTGCGCTAGCTCCCACTAAAACTAACATTGGATCGCCCCCACAATAGTATAGCATTCACCTATCAAAAAGATGCTGTTTTATCTTAATTTTTTAGGTCTCTTAAGTTCAATTTTGAAAAATCCATGTATAATAGTTTTAACATAGGAAGGAGCGTTTATATGAAAAAAAGAATACTATTTATGCTTTTCTTGATGGTCTTTGTGTTAGTTGGCTGTCAAGAACCCGAAGAAACACCCTCTGAAACACTCACACCATTGAGTGAGATTGCCCAAACCGTCACACTCTTTGATCAACCTTTAACCGCAAACATCAGCTTACCTTCAGCGGTTCAAGGCGTGGGGGTTTCATGGACGAGTCTCAATCAAGCACGCTTGTCGAATGCAGGCGCGGTGACGCGGCCACTGCATGAAGAAGGCGATGCTGTGTTTGTCATTGAAGGTCTGTTTACAAGAGACGATGAGGTTCATGTCGAACGCTACGACGTGACCGTCTTAGCCGAACCCTTTGTCCCACGCGATTATGAAGCAGAAATCGACGCGATGATTGCCTCGTTCGAGTTTTTAAGTGAACCGCAAGCGGAACGGATCATCTGGCCAACACAGATTGACGATGCAACGCTTTCGTTTTCTTCGTTGAGTCCAACCTATCTTCGGAATGATGGCTTTGTGCTTCAACCTTTAGCCCGCCTCGGCGATGCGAATGCATCGGTCGAAGTCACCTTTACGATTGAGGGTGAAGTCTTCACACGACTGCTTGATGTTGCGATTGCGGCGAAACCAGCACTCGCGATTGTGGATACCGCAGTTTATGACTTTGTTTCGATTGCGACAGAGTATTTAGTGGACGATTCCGAAATCACATTGCACAGAATGAACAACGGTCTCATGTTTGTGGATGTGTTCGACTTTTTAGCGTTGGTTGATGGCGCCATTGTCTACGATGAGTTGGAACTAAACGTGGATGGTAGCGTGGTCGAAATCGTCTTACCTTTCGAACCAGATGAAGATTTCCCATTGACCTATGACAGTTATCATTTAGTCCTCGACTTCGAGAATAACACGGTCACCGTCAACTTGTTTAGCTTTTTTGGTGGCATTGCGCAGTCAACACAAACCGACTTTGGGGCGGGGTTATCACTCATCTCGTATGAACACATCACGTATGACCCTGTCGTGTTTGATTTATCCTTTTATCGGCTTGAGTTGTGGCATCACGAAGATCAGTTCTTAATGCCACTTGATGTCGCCAACCTCTTCTTCACAGGTCAAATGTACGATGTGTACTTTAATGGCGATCAGCTCAGAGGCGCCGACACGTATCAGTTGCTTGATCGTGGGGCTGATTTAAGAAGTCTCAACGTGACGTCTTTTAGAAACACGGAAATTCCGATGGAACTGCGCATCATGACCTATCATTACTTTACCTTTGTGATGGATCACTTTTATGGGTTACGTGATTTTATGGTTGAAGAGACGTTCTACACCTTCTTAGCTGACTTAAACCACAATTTCTTTGGCACCAGCCGTTCTCATTACACGGCTTGGTTTAGAACCGTTTACAACCTCGACGAACCCCATTCATCTCATCTTTTACACGGTTTTCATACCGTTTCTAGAGATCTCGCGTTAAATCCTATCAACGGGCCTCGTATGAATCGTTTTATTGGACAACTTCAATCGCTGTGTTTGATTGGCGATAGTCCAAGTGAAGGGGTCAGTTTCCTTGATAACGACCGGATTGCAATGATCACCTTGGATGGTTTCAGTGCTGAAACGCCTGATGCAATGCGGGGTTACATGGACGAGATCATCGCCAAAGGCAGTGTTCAAGACATCATCTTAAACCTTGCGTGTAACACGGGTGGAATTCTTGGAACCGCATGGCAAGTGATGGGACACATGACCGATGAACCGTTGACGTACCAGAGCTTTAACATTGGCGATGGATCACGAATCACGGCAGAATACGACACCGACACCGTAGCGCCGGATTTCACTTGGTACATTTTAACGTCACCGGTGACGTTCAGTGCGGCAAACTTGGTGACTTCCATGGCAAAAGACATGGGTATTGCGACCATCATTGGACAACAATCTTCCGGTGGCGCTTCTTCGATTACCACCAACATTTTGCCCAACGGAACGATTTTAATTATCTCTAGTGCGAATGTCTTAGCCAACAGTGACTTTGAGAGTATCGAGTTTGGAATTCCCGTCGATGTCGCCATCGACCCCAATCGTCTCTTTGATGAAGAGGCGCTGATTGAAGCGATTCGACCTTAATTTTTTAAAAGAGAAAACTTCGGTTTTCTCTTTTTATATTGTTGCGTCCGCATTGCGAATACAAGGACTATCCCTTATAATTTAGGCATCAAATTGAGGTGATACAACATGTTGCAAGTTCATGAACTAACAAAACGCTATGCGATTGCAAATTTCAAACAAACGGCTTTAGATCAATTATCGTTGTCATTTCGCGATAAAGAATTCGTCTGCATCTTAGGACCGAGTGGTTCGGGAAAAACGACGCTTTTAAACATGATTGGTGGTCTTGATCGTTACGACGATGGGGACTTACTGATTGACGGTAAATCGACGCAGCACTTTACCGATGCAGATTGGGACAGTTACCGTAACCATGCGATTGGTTTTATTTTTCAATCGTACAACCTCATCACCCATACTTCGGTTTTAGCCAACGTCGAAATCGGGATGACCTTAAGTGGGTTATCCGCAGAAAAACGTCGTCAAAGAGCGCTTGAAGTGCTCGAACAAGTTGGTTTGAAAGACCATGTCTATAAAAAACCGAATCAACTCTCCGGTGGGCAAATGCAGCGGGTAGCGATTGCCCGTGCGTTAGCAAACGATCCCGAAATTATCTTAGCCGATGAACCTACCGGTGCCATTGACTCTGAAACATCTAAACACATCATGACCCTCATTCAAGAGATTTCGAAAGATAAACTGGTCATCATGGTCACGCACGACCAAGCGATTGCTGAACGTTACGCTTCGCGGATCGTCTCTTTAAAAGACGGTCGCGTCATCAATGACACCCATCCTTATGAGCGTGATGCGACGAAACACGCTGGTCTAAAATTCAAAAAAACGTCGATGGCGTTTGTCCAAGCGCTGAAACTGTCTTTTAATAATCTAAAAACCAAAAAGTTTAGAACGCTGATCACCGCGTTTGCAGGCAGCATCGGCATCATTGGGGTGGCCCTTGTGTTGGCTCTTGCGAATGGCCTCAATGAAGAAATCCTTCAACTCGAACGGTCAACACTCGCAGAGTTCCCCTTACAAATTGATCCTCTACCAATTAACATCGAAGCCGCACGAAGCGGACCACCAAGACCTCAGTTCGCAGAAACGGAGCGTGAAGAGTTTCCAACGATTCCCTTTATTTTCCCCTTTGAGCGTCAAGCGGCTCAAACTCAGCATGTAAACCTTATACGCGATGAGTTTATCGACCATCTTGACGCACTTGATCCTGCGTTGTACTACCAAATAACCGTCGTCCGTAGTGTCAACATGAACCTGTTAACCCGTCTTGAAGATGAAAGCATCATTCAAGTGGACACACGACGCATCAATTTTGAACCGACCCTGAACAACGATGAGTTTTTTGAAGACAACTATGATCTTCTTTTTGGTCAAGCCCCACAAAATGACCAGGAGCTCCTTTTGGTGGTCGATCGGTTTAACCAACTCAACGTGACTGTGCTGAGTGCGCTAGGCTTTAGTTCCTCGGTTGAAAGTTTACCCTTTGAGCAATTTATCGGGCGTGAGTTTAGCGTTGTCTTCCCTGATCAGTTTTTCCGCTTTGACGAAGACTTGAATCGCTTCTTCCCTGTGGGAAATCTCGAGACTTTATTCACGCATGAGGAAGCCGTTCGTCTAACGATTTCAGGGATTGCCAGACCCCGTGAAGGGTCTGCATCGACCCTGCTTAGCAGTGGTCTAAAATTCCATCCCGATCTCGAAACACGCTATCTTGAGGAAGCTTCAGCTTCGCTCATTGGTCAGCTTCAAGCTCAAAGCAATGTCTCCATGATTACTGGATTACCTTTGACCGAATCGGCGCGCACCAACCTGTTACGTTCACTTGGCGTCGATGCAACACCAAGTCAAATTCGTATCTACCCCGTCAGTTTTGAAGCGAAAACAGCGATTCGTAACCACTTAGATGACTTCAACGAAAACCTACCCGAAGCACAACGGATCATTTATACGGATTTAGCGGCTTTAATCACCGAACTCACCGGCGATGTCATCACCGGGATTTCCTTAGTCTTGATTGCGTTTAGTGCCATCTCTTTGGTTGTTTCTTCGATTATGATTGGCATCATCACCTATGTTTCAGTGCTTGAGCGCACCAAAGAAATCGGTATTTTGAGAAGTCTTGGCGCACGAAAAAAAGACATCTCACGTGTCTTTAATGCTGAAACAAGTTTGATTGGTTTTGTTGCTGGTGCCTTAGGCGTCAGCATCGCCTTTGTCTTAACCTTCCCTATCAATCGTCTCATCAACAGCCGTGTTGAACAACTTGATCGCCTTGCCGTCTTACCTTTATGGGCGTTTCTTGCGCTGATTGCGATTAGCATCGTACTCACCTACATCTCTGGTCTAATTCCTGCGGGTATTGCGGCACGCAAAAATCCTGTTGAAGCACTTCGCACCGAATAAGTTACAACACAAGGAGGTCTTATGATGACCCTTTTGACCAGCAATCTCGGCTTGTTTTTAACTCCCTTACTGGGGGTGGTGATTTATCGTTTTGGACCCCACGTACACAAACACGAATACCGCTATTTCTTCGTGGCCACACTGCTTAGTTTTGCGATTGTCAGTTACTTTTACCTCGCCACATTTTTAGGCTGGTCAACTTACCTTCCCATCATCCATGAAGTGTTTTATATGGGTCATGCATCGTTTGCTATGTACAGTCTTGTGATGTTTACAGGCGCTTTTAGACATAAGTCTCGGCTTAAAATCGCGCTTTCCAAGGTGCGGCGAGAGCTATCGATTATGGGGTTTATCTTGCTTTTACCCCATGTCTTCTTCCAGCTGGATTTAGCACTCTCTGGATTCAATCAAACGGGCTTCTTGGCGTTTTTGTTGATGGTACCTTTATTCATTACGTCGTTTCCTCAAGTTAGAAGAAAGATGCATCCACTTTCTTGGCGTAAACTACACCGCTTATCGTATGCGGTTTACGCGATGCTGTTTTTGCATCTGACGTTTGATGTCTACACAAGTCCATGGTTGATTACATTTTCACGCTACGCCCCTTTATATCTTCTCTTTTTCGCGATTTACCTCGTGTTGAAAGTAAACAATCGATCAAAAAAACAGCGTGCCTAACGCTGTTTTTTTATGCTATACTATGCGTGGTGATGATATGAAAAATCGGTATTTACCGGCGCAGTTTAATGAAAGAATCGAAGGCTTTGCGCCAGAAATTATTGGCTTAGGACTGGCGATATTGTTTATCATTTTTACACTTTGGCCGTGGTGGGTTAACGGGCTTGTGGTTTTAGGCACATGGAGTCTTTTGACGTTTGGTGGATGTTTCCTATTTCCTGGTCAAAGCTTTGGCAAGAGGGCCGCTAAAACAAGAGTGGTTGACCACAGGTATCAACCGATTTCTTGGCGTCGCATGATTTTAAGAGAAACGTTGAAGTGGACCTTCATCGTGGTCTCCTTTGGATTGTACATTCCTCTGGCTCTCGCACAGTTCTCACAACAATTAAACCGCCAAACATGGCACGACAAACTGTTTAAGACGTATGTTGTCTTTCAATATCCTAAAGTCAATTAAAAACCTTCAGCGGGAAGCTGAAGGTTTTTTTATCGTTTAGATTTCCCAGTAAGCTTTCGCAATCAATGCCGCTAAAAAAGCGTTGTTTTTCACTAAAGCAATGTTGGCTTGAAGCGATTTGCCTCCGGTCTTGTCACTGACCGCTTGAAGCAAATAAGGGGTGATGTCTTTTCCTTTGATGTTTTTCTGCGCCGCTTCTTTTAAAGCTTCTTGAATGACTGACTCAATGACTTCATGGTCTAAACTAAACTCATCGGTAATCGGATTTGCTACTAAAAAGCCGCCACTGAGACGATTACGCCATTTCAACTGCATCATGCGCGCAATGACTGCCACATCGTCGATGCGGTAATCGACACGATAAGGCGAATCTTTCGTGTAAAAGGCTGGCATGTATTCCGTACCGTAGCCTAGCACCTCAACGCCTTTGGTTTCTAAATACTCAAGGGTGCGTTCGATGTCTAAAATGGCTTTAACGCCTGCACAGACAACCGCCACACTGCTTTGCGCAAGCTCTTCTAAATCGCGTGAGATGTCAAGACTATCTTCTCCTCCACGATGCACACCCCCTAGACCACCCGTCGCAAAGACTTTGATGTTGGCCATTTCGGCAATGATTAGAGTCGCACTGACGGTGGTTGCGCCAATGATTTCATGCGTTAAAGCATAGGATAGATCTCGACGTGAAAGTTTGAGCACGTTTTTTGCCGTTGCAAGTTCATGCAGTTCCTCATCGGTTAATCCTACTTTAAACTTGCCATGCATTACGGCAATCGTCGCAGGGACAACCCCTTGAGCACGGATAATGTCTTCTACCGCTCTTGCCATTTCAACGTTTTGTGGATAGGGCATACCGTGTGAAATAATGGTCGATTCGAGTGCCACAACCGGGCGACGTTGTTCGATGGCTTCTAAAACTTCGGGATGGAATTCAAGCATAAGTGCCTCCTTAGATGGTGCTTAATGACAGGGATGGATTGACTGGTGTGGCCACACTCAAGGCTGTATGTGCCAGCCTACTAGCAAACTGGTGTGGTTCAAGATGGTGAAGATGAGCGTACACCAAGCCTGCAAAATAAGCATCGCCAGCGCCGGTGGTGCTGACGATGTTTGGGTGTGGAAGGCTTGGATGATGGGTTCCTTTTTGGGTCTTAGTTTGATGATAAACGCCTTCTTTGCCCAACGTAATGGTGACCGCTTGAACCCCTTGATTTATCAACATTTGCGCCTGCGCGCTTGGTTGTACTTCTTGGGTCAGTTCAAACGCTTCCTTATCGTTCAGTTTTAACGTGTGAACCCGGTTTAGATGGGGTAATATCTTGAAAACTTTCGCTGCCGAAGTTCCTTCTACAAACAGTTCCCCTTTAAAATGCTTTATCACCCAGTCGATGAGCGGGGCTGGAAAATTCAAGTCGATTGCTAGCCATTGGGCTTCTTCCACTTGACTTAAAAATGGTGTCAAGGACTCAGGGGTTAACGCATCTAAAGCATCCATGGCCGCAAGCCCAAGATGCAAGTCATGGTGCTGATCCAAGAGTTCAACATAGCTGCTTTGGGTGGGGATGGGGAGACTTTCAAGTCGGACACAGCGAGGCAGTGAAGCCACGATAAACTCACGCCAAACCCCAGGGGTTAGCGCAGTCAACAGTGTGAGAGACTCACCCAATCGTCCAAGCGTCTCCGCGACATTCCGCCCAACCCCACCCGCATGGACTGCAAGTGAAGCTGGATTAGAGTGGCCTTGTCGGAGGGCTTGGTGCGCAATGAGCGTGTAATCAAGATTGCTAGCACCCAGCACAATCAACGTCATGCGACAGGTTTTTTAGCGGTGTGAACCACCACTTGTGGGAATGGAATTTCAACACCAATTTCTTTAAGATAGACCACGAGTTCATGGCGTATTTTGCGTTCAATTCCAAAATGTTCGCCCGTCTTAGTTTTGGCGATGATGCGCATGTTAATGCTGGAGTCCGCAAGTTCTGTGACCCCTAAAAAGACAGGCATTTCAACAATTTCTTCAAAGGTGTTTTTAAGATGCTCAAGAAACTTAGGCATCGCACTTGTGACCTTATTTAAATCGGTGTCGTAGTGCACACCAAACTCCACCACGGCAGTGGTTTGATTGCGTGACCAGTTGATGAGTTGACTGATTGTACCGTTGTTGATGATCAACTCTGAACCTAAAAAGTTTGTGATGTGTGTGACTCTTAAGTTCATGAACGTCACACGGCCTCGATAGCCATTCACTTCGATGGTTTCATCGACATTAAAGGCATTATCAATCACAATGAAAAAGCCAGCGACAATGTCTTTGACTAAACTTTGTGCACCAAACCCAATGGCAAGGCCAAAAATACCTGCTGAAGCCAAAATAGGTGTCGCATCAACATTAAAGATTTCTAAGATCAGCAAAAACACAATCAGCCACAACAAGACACTTAAAGTGCCGCCGATGAGGTTCCCAACGGTTTTTGCCCGGACCTTGTGACGCCCTTTGGACAATTGGTTAATGAGCATAACGGTCACTGTTTTTTTGATGACAATGGTTAAGGCGATTAAGAATAAAGCCATCAAAATATTCACTAGAAAACGTGCAATGACCTCCTCAATGCCTAAACTTGAAGCGATGGAATCAATGATAAACTGTAACATATGATCTTCCTTTCAAAGATGTAATGACTCTATTATAAACGTAAAAAAAGAAAACTTCAAACCGATGAAAAAACACCGCCTTAGCGGTGTTCTTGACAGGTTTTGCAATGACCATAAAACTCAAGTGAATGACTTTCAATTTTAAAGCCATATTTCGTCAGCATGGACCGCTCTAAACTCTCAACCGGGCATTCTTCAATGTGAATGACTTGATGACAAGTTAAGCAAATGAGGTGATGCGCATGATGTTCGTGGGCGAGTTCAAACAACATTTCCTTTTTATGATCCACATTCACCGAAGACACGAGTGCGTGTTGAGTCAGTGCTTCTAACACCCGGTAGACGGTTGAGATTGGCACCTTCGGAAGCTCTTTTAAGAGTCGTTGGTGAATGTCATCTGCGGAGAGGAAAGCGTGTTCTTGATCTAAGATTTGGAGAATTTTGAGACGTGTTTCCGTTTTTTTAAGGTTGGCATCTTCCAACCACTGAGCGTAACGTTTCATACGGCTCCTCCTTAGATGGTGAATTTATGATAGACGTAGGCAAACATGAAGACGACCCCGTTGAGAACCACAATGGTGCTGCCTGAGGGTGTGTCATAGACGTAAGACCCTAAGAGGCCTAAAAACACGGTGACCAAAGAAGTTAAGACCGCAATGATTAACGTGCCTTTAAACCCTCGTCCAAACTGCATCGCAATGACAGCGGGGAAGATGATAAAGCTCGAAATTAAAACAGTCCCCACCAAACGGATGCCTAAAACGACGAGAATGCCCGAAAAGATGGCTAAAGCAGTATTTAAGCGTTGCGTCTTCACTCCAGAAACACGCGCATAGTTCTCATCGTACGTCAACGCAAACAAATCATGATAATAAAGAACCACACCAAGAACTAGGACCAGTGTGAACACCGCCGCTAAAATGACATCCAACGATTGAACCGTTAAGATGCTGCCAAACAGATACGTGTTCAGTTCAACCCGAAAGCCTCCACCCACGCTGGCTAAAATGGTCCCAAAAGCCATCGCAAAGGTGGCCGCAAGACCAATCGCCGCATCGGCATGCACGTTGGCTGTTTCATTCAGTTTTAAGATGGCAACGGACACCAACACCACAATTGGCAACGCCACCAACAGTGGCTGTTGTTGTGTCAATAAGCCTATGGCTACGGCTCCAAACGCAACATGGGCAAGCCCGTGACCAATCATAGAAAAGCGTTTTAGGACCAAAAAGGTCCCCAATGTCGCAGCACTGATCGCAATCAACATCCCCACAACAAACGCCCGAATCATAAACGCAAACTGAAACGCTTCAAAGATTAGATCAATCATCTCGGGCCTCCTTTGGATGAGGCGGATGGGTGTGAATGAATGGTGAGAGTTGCGGATTTTCGCAAAACGCTTCGAACGTGTCATCAAACATCAATCGTTGATCCATGTAAAGCACACGCTGTACATAATCGCCAGCCGCCGCAAGATCATGGGTGATCAACACAATCGTCACCCCGTGATTTTTGTTTAAGTGATCAATTAACGTGAAGAATTGTTGACGCATCGATTGATCCAAAGCACTGGTAGGCTCATCCATGATGAGAATGTCAGGACTGGAGACGAGAGCTCGAGCCAATAAAACCCGTTGTTGTTGACCTCCTGAGAGGTGTCCGATGCGTTGGTCTTTTAGTGGAAAAATGTTCACTTCTTGAAGGGCGTTCTCAATCAGAAAACGGTCGTTCTTGTTGAGTCTTTTGGGAAATACTTTTTGGTTGATTAAGCCCATCGAAACAATTTCATACACCGTCGCAGGAAAGCTCTTATCCTCTAAATTAAAGTTTTGCGGTAAATAGCCTACTCTAAGGTTTGGTTGTCTGGTGATGCTGCCTGATTGCGGTGTTTTTAAGTTAAGCATCGTTTTAATGAGTGTCGTTTTTCCTGAACCATTGGCGCCAATGATGGCTAGAAAATCATGTCGATGAATGTTGAAGCTCACATCTGCGACCGCGATGTGTTGACCGTATTTCACCGTTAAATGGTCTACTGAGAGTAACACGTCATGTGCCATCGATTACGCCTCCTATCGTATTTTACATCAACGTATTATATCAAGAAGTCGGATAAATGCCAATCAATTGCATTTAAAAAACACCTAAATTAGGTGTTTTTTGTCTTTAAGAAGCCTTCAATAAAGCGTTTGAATGCGGTTTGGCCTTGGGACGTTTGTTTAAACACACCCACATCTTCTAACCCTTTCACAAACGTTTTTCCCATCGCTTGTTCAATGCTGGTGGCGGTACGCTCGGGTGCCACGTCAAAGGACTGTGCCCAAGACTCATACAGTTCACGTTGGTCGTAATCCGTGACTTCACCTTTGGCATAAGCCACCATAGACTCGATGGCGTTTTGATGGCGGGGCGGTAAAATAGCTAAACCCATCACTTCGATTAAACCGATGTTTTCTTTCTTTATGGGATAAACGTCTGGGTGCACATGGAATAAGCCGTCCGGATAGTCCTCGGTGGTGCGGTTGTTTCTAAACGCCATTAAAACAACATAGCGGTCTTTTTCTTTACGGACAATCGGGTTGATGGCGTTATGCGAAGCATCGGTCTGAGCGATGAGGTCAACTGTGGGATCTGAATAGCCCTCATAATACTGTCTAAGCGACTCCACGAAGTGGATGAGCGACGTTCGATGATGGCTGGAAATCTTACACACACTGACAGGCCATTTCAAGAGGTCTATCGTGATGCCTTGCGTTTCATACGACGCAAAAGCAGCGGCTTGTTCGATTGGAAAACGCGCTTTTCCACCTTGATAGTGTTCATGATTTAAAATACTGCCTCCAACAATCGGCAAGCCTGCATTTGAGCCTAAGAAATAATGCGGAAACAAGTCTACAAAGTCAAACAAACGGTGCCACGTCTTTTCTGAAATCTCCATCGGAATGAAGGCTTCATGGAATACGATCACATGTTCTTCGTAATACACGTAAGGAGAGTATTGTAAATAAAACGGTTCTTGATTGAGTGACAGAGGTATGATGCGATGGTTGCTGCGGCCGGGGTAGCCTAAATGGCCATAGTACCCCATGTTCTCTTTTGCCAACATACCCAAAGGATAGCTATGGGCTTTTTGATCTTTCAGTTTGGCAATGACCTTCGGATCTTTTTCCGGTTTTGAAAGATTGATGGTGCATTGAATGTTTCCATAGACTGAGGGCACACTAAAATGGCGATTGCGTTTGACCGCGGCTTCTTGGATGTACCCGTTACGTGTCATCAGTTGAAAAAAAGCATCTGTTGCGGCTTTAGAATCTTGTGCATGAAGGGTAAAAAACTCGTCACGGACTTGCGAGGGTGAGGGTGTTAAGTAGTTCATCAACGCGGCTTGATAGTGTTCTTCTTCGCCCACCTCGATGCGGCCTCGCTGCAACGCTTCTTGTGTTAAATGTTCTAAAATTTCACCCAAGTGAACGGCGTTGTTTGAAGGGGTGTAAGGTTGTGGTGATAGGCCGGTGAACAGCGCCAACTGATTGTTGATGTATAGGGCATCAAACGCATCAATTAACCCTACTTGAATGCCATAATCTAGCAATGTGTGTGTGTTAATCATCAAAATCTTCTCCTATCTT
>SKJA01000116.1 GCA_007116105.1 Candidatus Izemoplasma sp. | reverse complement strand
CTTCTAAGCCGGTGAGATAATCAAACCCACGGCCCATGTAAAAGGCATGATGGTTGGTTAGAAGTTCTTTGACTAACGGTTGCATTTTGATGTGGTCTTGTAAGAAGACCCGCATCATCGAGGCGATCTTTAACAGTTCTTGCGCTGTCGCCTCATTTTGTTCAATGTAAGCACACAACAAAGCAATCAGTGTGATCTGTGCGGTGTAGGCTTTGGTCGACGCCACCGCAATCTCTGGACCGGCTTGTAAGTCTAAGACAAAATCAGCCATTCTTGCAAGAGAACTGGTGGGAACATTGGTGAGTGTTAAGAGTGGTGCCTTTTTAGATTTAATGAAGGGGTGACAGGCAATTAAGTCTGCGGTCTCACCACTTTGTGAAATGAAGATAAACAGTGGCTTCTCACTGATAAAGGGTGGGTGATAGGCAAATTCTGAGGCGATGTGGACATGAGCAGGTTTGTTGAGTGCCGCTTCAAAATAGTGTTTGCCCACCAATCCAGCATGCCAAGAGGTGCCCGCAGCTAAGATTTCAATGGAAGTGGCGTCTTTGAGTGCTTGGATCAGGGCATCATCAAACGCATGCGTTTGATGATGGTGCACTAAGGTTTCTAAAATGGTGGGTTGTTCGAGCATTTCTTTTAACATGAAATGCGCGTGTTCGCCGCGTTCAGCCAAAGGACCTAGGTCTTTAAAGGCTTCAAAGGTGAAGTCGATGACGCTGCCATGGGCATGATAAGCGGTGAGTTTTTTCGCTTCAAGTTTAAACCATGTGTGATCGTTCATCACATGAAACTGTTCGGTGTTGGAAGGTAGTGCTAAAAGATCACTTGCGATGTACCACTCGTCTTGTGCCGAAGCTAAAATGAGTGGGCTTTTATTTTTTGCGCCATACAGCACATTGGGGTGGTCTTGATCAAGAATCAATAAGGCAAAAGAGCCTTCGAGTAACTCAAGGGTTTCTTTAATCGCCTCTTCCACCGGCATCTTTTCAGCCAAGCGAGCCATCAAAGAAGCAATAACTTCAGTGTCGGTATCACTCACCAGGTCAATGCCTTTGAGGTAATCGGCTTTTAGGGTTTTATAGTTATCAATGACGCCGTTGTGGACCACAATAAAGCGGCCGTTATAGGCGTAATGAGGATGGGCGTTCGTTTCACTCACGCCCCCGTGTGTTGCCCAGCGTGTATGCCCCATGCCGAGTTGGGCCTCTTTTAAATGGCTGGTGCGTTTGATGAGTGTTTCCACGCGTCCGACTGTTTTCACACTGATGAAACGGTCAGTTTCATGGTCTAAAAGACTTATACCAGCGGAATCATATCCCCGATACTCGAGTCGCGAAAGTCCTTCTAACAAGTACTGTCGCGCTTTTTCGCTACCAAAGTAGCCTACTATCCCACACATAATGTCTCTCCTTCAAGGTCGTTTTTCGCGTCTTTTGTGCGCAGAGCTATTATACCACGAGGCACACATTTTCTAAAGCCCTTTTTGTCAGGGGATTTTTAGCCATGAGGAAGCATTTTATGTTAAACTTAAGTGTACATCCTACTCTTACTTAAATGAGGCGAAGACATGAAAAAAGCATTGATTGTGGTCGACATGCAGCGCGACTTTATCGACGGTGCGTTGGGGTTTGAGACGGCCGTGTCTGTGATTGACTCGGTGGTCAAAAAAATCACACAAGCACGTCAAGACAACCACACCGTGGTGTTTACCTTTGATACACATGATAAAAAGTACTTAGATAGCGAAGAAGGACTGTGGTTGCCCACACCACACGCCATTGAAGGAACCCAGGGCCAGGATCTTCATCCTCGAATCGAAGCCTTGAAACAGGTGACCGATCCTGTCTTTGATAAGGAAACCTTTGGTTCACTGGCTTTAGGGAGTTATTTGGAAGCACAAGGCTTTGAAGAAGTGGAACTGTGTGGTTTGGTGTCGTCGATGTGTGTCTTTAGCAATGCGATCATTGCCAAATCGGCGTTGCCAAACGCGAAGATTGTCGTCGATTCCAAAGCGACCACATCGTTTGATAGAGAAGCCCACGAAAAAACGTTGTGGATGCTGACGCATCTACACGTTCACGTGGTGTAGGAGGCTGTTATGACGAACGAAAGTATCTTAATCGATTTTTACGAGTTTACGATGGCCTATGGGTATTTTAAAGAAGGACATCAAAGTCGCTTTGCGACCTTTGATCTGTTCTTCCGAAAACTCCCAGACAGTGGAGGCTATGCCGTCTTCGCTGGGCTTGAATCAATGATTCATTACATCGAACAGCTTCGCTTCAGTGATGAGGATATTGCGTACTTTAAAGCACGCAACCTCTTTGATGATGCCTTTTTAAACTATCTGAAGAACTTTAAATTTACAGGGAACCTCTATGCGATGGAAGAAGGCTCCATCATGTTTCCTAATGAACCGGTCGTCACGGTGCATGCGCCGATCATTGAAGCACAGTTGTTAGAAACCTTTTTACTCCAAACGTTTAATCATCAATCGTTGATTGCGACCAAAGCCTCTCGTTTAAGAGAAGCCGCAGGGGAACGACTGGTGATTGAAATGGGCGCCAGACGCGCCCATGGTTCGACCAGTGCCAACTTAGGGGCTAGAGCGTCTTACATTGGCGGGATTCAAGCCTCATCAAACACCATGGCGGACCGGCTGTACGGCGTGCCTGCCTTAGGCACCATGGCCCATTCTTGGGTTCAAAGCTTTGACCAAGAGATTGATGCGTTTTATGCGTATGCGAAACACTTCCCGAAAAATTCAACCTTTTTAGTCGACACCTATGACACCTTAAAAAGTGGCGTGCCTAATGCGATTAAAGTCATTCAAGAGGTGCTGGTACCACAAGACATTCAAACGTATGCGATTCGCATTGATTCAGGGGACCTCGCCTATCTTTCGCGCCATGCGCGAAAGATGTTGGATGAAGCGGGCTTGTCTAAGTGTAAGATTGTGGCGTCGAATGCTTTGGATGAGCATTTGATTAAAGCGTTGATTGATCAAGGGGCACCCATTGACATGTTTGGTGTGGGTGAGCGGTTGATTACCGCTAAAAGTGATCCTGTGTTTGGCGGGGTGTATAAACTCACTTCAATTGAACGTAATGGGGTTTTAGAACCCACGCTCAAGTTATCGGATAATCCCAATAAGATGAGTAACCCTGGTTTTAAACAAGTCTACCGTATTTACACCCCCGATGGCATTGCCCAAGCGGACATGGTCACCTTTCATGATGAGGTGCTGGATAACACCAAACCACTACGTGTGTTTGATCCCACCCACACATGGTTAGAGAAGACGTTTACAGAGTATACTGTCAAACCGTTGCTCATTCCGATTTTTAAAGACGGCGTCTG